>DATICC010000334.1:0-6531 GCA_035457045.1 Woeseiaceae bacterium
CAGCAGGAGACCTTCCTCAATGTTCGCGGCATCGACCACCTGATCGACGCGCTGCACCAGGTCTATGCCTCTCTCTTCAATGATCGGGCCATTGCTTATCGCGTGCACCAGGGCTTCGATCACTCGCAGGTGGCCTTATCCGTGGGCGTGCAGTACATGGTTCGCAGCGACATGGCCTCGTCAGGGGTTGTGTTTACATTGGATACAGAAACCGGATTTCGCGATGCCGTTTTCGTCACCTCGTCCTACGGGCTCGGTGAGACAATTGTGCAAGGCGCCGTCAATCCGGACGAGTTCTACGTTTACAAGCCCGCACTGGCGAGCGGCAGGTTTCCGATCCTGCGAAAGAACCTTGGCGCGAAGGCGATCAAGATGATTTTCAGTGACGATCCGCAACCGGGGAGGACGGTCGATACGGTGGATGTCGATGAAGCCGACACGAAGCGCTTCTCGCTGGAGAACGACGAAATCATCGAACTCGCGCGTACGGCGGTCATCATCGAGAAACACTATGGCCGGCCGATGGACATCGAATGGGGCAAGGACGGAGTCGATGGCAAGATCTATATTCTCCAGGCCCGCCCCGAAACCGTACAAAGCCGCAGCGGCCGAACCATCCAGCGTTTCACGCTGAAGGAACGCTCGCGGGTCCTGGTCAAGGGCCGCAGCATCGGGCAAAAGATCGGACGTGGCACGGCAAAAGTCATACAGAGCGCTGCCGAAATGGGTCGAATCCAGGCGGGCGACATACTGGTTTCCGACATGACGGACCCGGACTGGGAGCCGGTCATGAAACGCGCCTCGGCAATCGTGACCAACAGGGGTGGACGCACCTGCCATGCCGCCATCATCGCGAGGGAACTCGGGATTCCCGCGGTTGTGGGCTGCGGCGATGCAACCCTGGCAATCCCCGACGGTACCGAGGCGACAGTCAGCTGTGCCGAGGGCGATGAAGGATTCGTGTATATGGGTCTGCTTGATTTCGAGCAGACACAGATCGAACTCGATTCCCTGCCCCCGATTCCGGTCAAGATCATGATGAACGTCGGGAATCCCGACAGGGCCTTCGATTTTGCAAATATCCCCAATCACGGCGTCGGACTGGCGCGGCTCGAGTTCATAATCAACCGCATGATCGGCGTGCATCCGAACGCCTTGCTGGGTTATGACGCGCTGGACGACGACACGCGACAGGCCATCGACGAGCAGATGGCCGGTTACCCCGATCCAGTCAGCTTTTTCGTCGACAAACTGGCGGAGGGCGTAAGTTCCATCGCCGCAGCATTTGCACCGGAGCCGGTCATCGTCCGCTTTTCTGATTTCAAGTCGAATGAATATGCGAACCTCATCGGTGGCAAACCTTTCGAACCCACTGAAGAGAATCCGATGCTCGGGTTTCGCGGCGCGGCACGCTACGTGGCAGACAGCTTTCGGCCGTGCTTCGAAATGGAGTGTGCAGCGATTCGCAAGGTACGCGGCGATATGGGCCTGAAAAACGTGCAGGTCATGATTCCTTTCGTTCGATCGGTTGCACAGGCCAGGGACGTGATCGCGCTGCTTGCAGATAACGGTCTGGAACGCGGCAAGGATGACCTGAAGATCATCATGATGTCGGAACTTCCGACCAACGCGCTGCTTGCGGATCAGTATCTCGAATACTTCGACGGCATGTCGATCGGGTCCAATGACATGACCCAGCTAACGTTGGGCCTGGACCGCGATTCCGCACTGGTTGCCGGGCTGTTCGATGAGCGGGACGAATCGGTCAAAGCACTGCTTGGCATGACCATCCGGGCGTGCAAGGAACGGGGCAAGTACGTCGGAATCTGCGGCCAAGGGCCGTCGGATCATCCGGACCTTGCACTCTGGTTACTCGAGCAAGGCATAGAAAGCATGTCGTTGAACCCGGACAGCGTCATCGAGACCTGGATGTTTCTCGCCGGCAAGAAGGTCTGACGGCCGCAGCGCGGAAGCGAATCAGAACCGCTCGTATCGTGATTTGCGCTGGAATCTCATGTGCGGCAACAGCAATCCGGCGCCGATGCCGCCGAGCAGTACCAATGCCCCGGTAATGAACCAGTTGCGGTTGGTCTGCCGTGTCAGGGCTTCATTTTCCTGAACGAGCAGTTCAATGCGTGTCTCTGCGTTGTGCAGATCTTGTCGCAGGTCTTTGTTCTGTTCGTCTATCGCGAGCACGTCCGCCGCGGTTTTCTTTATGCGTTCGAGTTCGTCCCGAAGCGATTTGTTGTCGCCCTCGAGTGACGTTATACGGCGCGTCGCATTGTCATACTCGCTCTTGATCGCCTGCAACTGCGTACCCAGCGATGATCCCTGTGCGGTCGCATTGGTCAGCTCCCCGCTCAATTGTTCCAGCTGCTCACGGGCAGCCGGTTCGCCCATCAGGTAGCGGGTCAACACCCAGCCCTCGGTTCCGCCTGCGGTCCGAACGCGCGAGTAGCCGGATTCCTCGTCACGTTCGAGTACCTCGAGCCGTGCCCCGCTGCCAAGCATCCGCACGATGGCGTTGTTTGTCGTCGGTCCGGTTCGAAGCAATACTTCGAATTGGTCGGTGACCCATGCCGGTTCGGCAGCGGCGGCACTGGACAGCACGAGAGTCAGAACGAAGGGAGCGAAGCGCAGGGGGAATCGATTTGTCATTGGATATATGCAGATACGGAAAGTCGCCAACTATATGACAAGCATTTTCACGGTACCAGCCAGTGGCCGGGCCTGTGCCTGCTGTCGCAATCCGGCGACGTCTGCCTGCCGCGCAGGAGCGATACCCGGGGGCCGCAGGCGGCGGACACGATTTGCCGTCACGCAATGCTCTGCGCAGGCTTTCGCCACACGAGCAGCTGGTTGTTAGCCGGCATTGCGTATCGGCGGAGGTCCGCCATGCCATTCCCGGCGGCCAGTTGATTCAGGTGCTGCCGGTCGCGAATCCCCATCGACGATTTTCTGGACCGAAGTCCGGAATCGAATACGGCATTGCTGTCGCTCGTGAACTGGCCATGCTCGTTGAAAGGTCCGTACAGGCAGAATATTCCGCCCGGACGCAATAGCGCGGACACATCGCAAAACATCCTCCCGACTTCGGCGATACTCATGATGTGTGCCGTATTCGCCGAGAACACGGCGTCGAACGTGTCCGTGATCGCCACGTTGCCGCCGGCTGCATACTCGATCGGCGGCCTGACATTCGGCAAGCCCGCAGATTCCATCCACGCAAGAATGACGCCGTGATTCTCAGACAGTTCACTCGTGTGCCAAACGAGCCATGGCATGGCCGCGGCAAAGTGCACCGCGTGCTGACCTGTGCCGGATCCGATTTCGAACACCGATCTGAAATCCCGAAGTTCGAATCGCAAGGCGGCCAGTATTGCATCCCTGTTTCGCGCGGTAGCAGGCGCATCGGGAAGCGCATTCATGCCGGCTGTCGGATCACGTCCTGGTTGAACAGCATCGAGCGATAATGCGCGAGTTCCGCAATCGAATCCCGAATGTCCGACAAGGCGCGGTGTGTTGACTCTTTGCGGAATGCCGCAGCGACCGCCGGAGCCCAGCGCTCGGCGAGTATCTTCACGCTGGTGACATCGAGGTTTCGGTAGTGAAAAAATGCTTCCAGCTCCGGCATTTGCCGTGCCAGGAAACGGCGATCCTGGCAGATGCTGTTGCCACACATGGGTGAAGCACCCTTGTCGACATGGCCCTGCAGGAAGCGCAAGGTCTGCGCTTCGGCCTCGGCCACGGAGACTGTACTGGCCAGTACTCGTGCAGTCAGACCGGACGCACCGTGCTGTCGGGTATTCCACTCATCCATGGATGACATGGTGAATTCGGATTGACGAATGGCGAGCACCGGCCCCTCTGCAATTTCATTGAGATGCTGATCCGTTACGATGGTCGCTATCTCGATGATCTGGTCCGTCGCGGTATTCAACCCGGTCATTTCCAGGTCTATCCAGATAAGTTTCGTGGATGTAGTCGCTTCCGATTTCTGCGCTGTTCCTGCCATCGTGATCTTTTCATCCCCACATCGTGTCGCCGGTTCCCATCGGCTAGTGTACCAGCGGCGCCAGATGCATGGCGTCAGGTTTGTAGTCATACTGCTGGCCGGAGACTCAAGGAAAGTATTGCTGACATGACGGTCGAGGTCGAACAACAGGCAATCGTCACGGCCACGTTCAGTCGCCGCATGACAGTGCAACTGGTGCAGAACGGCAGTGCTGGCGCAAGGATCAAGGGAAAACGGCTTCGCCCGGTTTGCGGCGATCGCGTCATCGTTCGGCCCATACCGAACGAAGCTGACTGGCTCATTACGGAAGTGCTGCCGCGGAATAATGAGCTGACACGACCGGACAGCCGCGGTCTGGTCGAAGTGCTGGCGGCAAACCTGACATTGCTCTGCGTCGTCGCATCCGAAACACCTGAGCCGGACTGGTTCATTGTCGACCGCTACCTGTGTGCGGCGGAACTGATGCGGGTTGCGGCCGCGGTGGTATTCAACAAGTCCGACATCATCGGGACGCGGGCCGCGCGGCAGGTGGAACTCGCTGCGTTCGGGAAAATCGGCTACCCGACCCTGTTCTGCAGCGCAGCAACCGGTAAGAACCTGGACGAGCTGCAGCGGTTGTTGACCGGCCAGACGGCAATCATCGTCGGCCAGTCCGGCGTCGGCAAATCAAGCCTGATCAATTGCCTTATTGGCGACGCCGGGCAAAAAATTGCAGACTTGTCCGAGGCCAGCGGTGAGGGTAAGCACACCACGGTCAATTCCGTGATGCTTGCATTGCCGGGCGGCGGCACCGTCATCGACTCGCCCGGGGTGCGCGACTATGCGCCCGCGGCCTCGACGCCGGCCGACGTGCTATTCGGGTACCGCGAGATTGCCGGTAGCGGGCAGTTCTGCAAGTTCGCCAATTGCCAGCATCTCAGGGAGCCGTCCTGCGCGGTCCAGGCCGCGGTCAGTGCAGGCGACATTGACGCGAGGCGCTACGAGAGTTACCGGAGACTGTTGAACCTGAGCCGGCGGCTCGCCGAAAAACGCGGTACCGCCCAGCAGCGAGCAGATACGGTACGGCGGGACCGGTGATCGGCCGATCCTGCCCTAGCCCGGCGGCCAGGCGAAGTTGCGCCCGCCTAGCAGGTGCAGGTGCAGGTGAAACACGGATTGCCCGGCGGCCTTGTTGCAGTTCATGGTCACGCGGTAACCCGCGGAATCCGTCCCTTCCTGCCTGGCAATATCACGGGCCGCGGTCAGGAGCCGCCCAACCAGTTCGGCATCACTGTCGTCCAGATCGTTGATCGTGGCGATGTGCCGTCGAGGGATGATCAGGATGTGGCTCGGTGCCTGCGGATTGATGTCGCGGAAAGCCAGCACGTCTTCCGTGTCATAAACGATGTTTGCAGGAATCTTGCCGCTGGCGAAATTGCAAAACAGGCAATCCGGATCGTTCATCTCGATAACCTTTTGTCTCGTGCCGGCGTCAGCCGACGATGCGGCGTCCGAAAAACGCGTGCGACAATGTACCACCATCGACGTATTCGAGTTCGCCGCCCAGCGGCACGCCATGAGCAATGCGGCTGGCCTGCACATTGCAGCGCGCGGCAATTCCGGCCAGGTAATGCGCAGTCGCATCGCCCTCCACCGTCGGGTTTGTGGCGATGATCAGTTCCGAGACATCACCGCTTCCGAGGCGGTCCTCCAGGGCCGCGAGCCCCAGCTCCGTCGGCCCGATGCCATCCAGCGGCGACAGGTGCCCCATCAGCACGAAATAATGACCGCGATAACCGGTCGCATCCTCGATCGCCATGACGTCGGCCGGTGACTCGACCGCACACAGCAACGATGCATCCCTGCCATCGGCCGAACAGATGTTGCAAAGCTCGTTTTCCGTAAACATGCGGCATTGACGGCAATGCCCGATGCCCGACGCTGCTTCGGCCAGCGCGCTGGCCATCAACGCGGCTCCACCGCGGTCGCGTTCGAGCAAGTGAAAAGCGATACGTTGCGCAGATTTTCGGCCGACTCCCGGCATGCAGCACAAGGCATCGATGAGGCGCACCAGCAAGGGGGAGTATGACGTTGCCACAACGGCGAACTAGAACGGAAGTTTCATGCCCGGCGGCAAACTCAGGCCGGACGTCAAACCGGAAAACTTCTCCTGCACGGTTCGTTCGACACGGCCGATCGCATCATTGAATGCGGCGATGATGAGGTCCTCCAGCATCTCCCTGTCGTCGCCGATCAGCGAATCGTCGATTTGCAGCGCACGGACCTCGTGCTTGCAGGTCATCGTGATCTTCACCATGCCGCCACCGGATTCACCGGTTACCGTGAGATGGGCCATTTCTTCCTGTGCCCTTTGCATATCGGCCTGCATTTTCTGTGCCTGCTTCATCAGCTGGCCTATGCCACCTTTCATGGACCCTGCTCCTGGTTTCCTGGATTTCGTGCCGGCAGAATTTCGACGGACTCGGGATTGAGTTCTGCACCGAACATGTCGCGCAGCGCCATCACATTGGGATCGG
>DATICC010000335.1:0-10095 GCA_035457045.1 Woeseiaceae bacterium
GCCAGTCGAGCATCGCATCTTCGGTGCGAATCTTGCCGGCAAAAGTCACTTCCTTCGGATCCTGCGGCCTGGCTGTGCAACTGCCCTGCAGGATGCCGGGCAAAGTCCTTACGAGCAGTGACCCGCCCAGTACCGCGAGCCTGTCGTGCAGGGATCCCGCGGTTTCCTCCGGCCCGATGGCGACGGACTCGGCGGCGAGCACCCCGCCGCAGTCGAGTCCCGCCTCCATCTGCATGAGGCTCACGCCGGTATGCGTGTCACCGGCCAGTATCGCCGCCTGGATTGGCGAAGCGCCCCGCCAGCGCGGCAACAGCGAGGCATGCACGTTCACGCAACCGCGGCGCGGGATGTCGAGCAGGGCTTGCGGCAACAGCAATCCGTACGCTGCGACAATGAGTACGTCCGGTGCTTCGGCCTTAAGCCGCGCAATCGCAACGTCGTCTTTCAGGTTGGCCGGCTGCCAGACGGGTATGTTGTGCTGCTTCGCGTACTGCTTGACCGGGCTCTGCGAAATTTGCTTGCCGCGGCCGGCGGGCCGGTCGGGCCGGGTCAGGACCAGGGTCGGCACAAAGCCTCCCTTCACCAAAGCTTCAAGGGACTCGCGCGCGAACTCCGGCGTGCCGGCAAACAGGATCTTCATGGCAGAAGCGCGACCGCAGCGGTCAGAGTACCGCTACGGGACTCGAGACCGTGCGGCGATCTTTCACCAGTCGCTTGCGGATGCGCTGGCGCTTGGCTTCCGAAAGGTAATCGACGAACAGCCGGCCTTCGAGGTGGTCCATTTCGTGCTGTACGCACACAGCCAGCAGGCCGTCCATATCCTGCTCCACCGTTTGCCCGTCACGGTCGAGGTAGCGCACGCGAATATGCCCGGCCCGTTCGACTTCGTCGAAGTACCCGGGCACGGACAGGCAGCCCTCCTCGGTCACCGCGACACCGTCCTTCTGCAGGATCTCGGGATTGATCAGCACGAGTGGCCCGGTCTTGTCCGGGGAGACGTCCGCCACCAGCAGGCGCTGGTGCACGTCGACCTGGGTCGCCGCCAGGCCGATTCCGGGTGCCGCGTACATGGTTTCGAACATGTCGTCGATGAGCCGGCGCAGACGATCGTCCACGGTCTTGACCGGGACGGCGCGGGTGCGAAGCCGGGGGTCTGGAAACTCCAAAATTCTCAGTTTTGCCATGTTTTGCCCGGTGATAACTCGCGTAAGTTCCTACAAACTCGACCTAAATAATTGACTTAATTAAATAAGGTGTCAGACAATGCCGCCTGAAAACGGGCCAATCCGGTCGCTGCGGGCACGGAATTGTGACGCGTTTGGCAGCCTGCCCGGCGTCGACTCGACATATTATAGCAACGCCTGCCACCCGGCAGCCTTGGGTCATTGTGATGGAGCAACCGTCAATCATGTTTTCCCGCAAAAAATGCTTGTCAGTCAGGCGACAACTGACTGTTATCGGTCTGGCCACAGCACTGGCCGGTTGCTCGCTCAACCCTTTCTACGATGACGAAGAAACCGCCGCGGCTCCCGTCAGCCAAAGCACGTCATCGGCGGGCAGTTCGCGGTCCGTCAGTCCGGCGGCAACGACTGCGCCGGTCGCTACAACGAACCAACCGGTGCTGGTGCAGGAGGCTCGCCCGGTACCGCTGGCCGACAATCACCCCAACGAATATACAGTTCAGGTTGGTGACACGCTCTGGGATATCGCGGCGACTTTCCTCAAGGACCCGTGGTACTGGCCGGAAGTGTGGTACATCAATCCGCAGATCGAGAATCCACACCTTATTTATCCGGGCGATGTACTGGCGCTCGTTACGATAGACGGTCAGGAACGAATCACCAATATTCGTGCGTCAACCTATCGGCTATCGCCGCAGGCACGCATCACGCCGCTGACCGAGGCAATTACCAGCATTCCTTACGAAAGGGTCGCCGCGTTCCTGTCGAAGGGCATCGTGCTGGAGAAGGATCAGGTGTCCGAACTGCCATACATCCTGGCCGTTCGCGGAGACCACATGCTCGGAGCGGCAGGAAACCAGGTTTATGTGCGTGGCGGCGCAGCGGCTCCGACCGGCACCCGCTACAGCGTCGTCAAGGTAGGCGATGAACTCAAGGATCCGGACGACGGCGACGTCGTGGGCTACTCCGGCATATATGTCGGCGAAGGCGCATTGTCACGCGGCGGAGACCCGGCAACGGTTGCACTGAGCGATACCAATCGCGAAGCCATTGCGGGTGACCTGCTGCTGCCCGAATCGGTCGATATACCCCTGAATTTCTTTCCGAAGGCGCCGGACGGCGAGATCGATGGCAAGATAATTTCCGTCGTCGACGGCGTTGCACTCATAGGCCAATACCAGGTTGTGGTCATGAACCAGGGCGCGCGCGACGGGCTTGCCCCCGGAGACATCCTGAGCGTGTACCAGTCCGGTGAGGAAGTACGCGACCGTTACAAAGGCGGGTTCGGCAACAGTATGTCGATGTTTGGCGGGGAAAAGGTCAAGCTGCCCGACGAGCAGGCCGGTACGATTATGGTATTCAAGGTATATGACCGCATCGCGTATGGGCTGGTGGTCCGGGCGACCAGCGATATTCACATTCTCGACGCGGTCCGCAACCCGAGCTGACAGAGTCTCCTCACAAAGCGGCGCTCTCGGTAAGGGAGCGCCGCTTTTTTGTTGCCGGCCCATAATGGGCCGATTATCGGCGACCGGATGGCTTGAGCTTCAGGGTACTCTCGAGTGAACGACAGCGACAGGGCATGGTTGATTCTCAGCATGGCGCCACTACACGGCGATGCCCTGACGGTGTTGCTGGAGGAGCACGGGAGTGCCACGGCAATCGTCTCCGCGGGTCGCAAGGCGTTGCCGGAGTCGCTTCGCGATGCCATCCTTCGCCCGGACGAGTCGCAGATCAACGCAGTTCGCGATTGGCTGCGGGCAGACCGGCATTACCTCGTGCACCCGGAGTCGCCCGATTACCCGGAACTCATGCGGCAGATTCCCGATGCGCCGACTCTTTTATATGTCCTGGGAAATTGCAGCGTGCTGAACCTGCCGTCACTCGCAATCGTCGGCAGCCGCAACCCCACGCGCGGCGGCGAACAGAATGCCTACGAGTTTGCAAAGCACCTTGGGACCTGCGGTTTCTGTATCGTGAGTGGCCTTGCAAAGGGCATCGATACGGCGGCACACAGCGGCGCGCTCGATGGTGATGCAAAGACGATAGCCGTCCTCGGAAATGGAATCGACCGGGTCTATCCTGCGTCGAATCGTGACCTCGCTCACCGCATAGCCGCACAAGGGGCTCTCATCTCCGAATATCCTCTCGGCAGTCCGCCGCTCAAGGAAAATTTCCCGCGACGCAACAGGCTCATCAGTGCCCTGTCGCTGGGCACGCTGGTGGTCGAGGCCGCACGGCAGAGCGGCTCCCTGATTACTGCACGGCTTGCATCGGAGCAGGGCCGTGAAGTATTCGCCATCCCCGGCTCTATTCACAACCCGATGTCCCGCGGTTGTCATAAGCTGATCCGGCAAGGGGCGAAGCTCGTCGAAAGCGCCGAAGACATAGTCAACGAACTCGGACCCCTCGCCGGACACCTTATGCAAAATGCCCGGTCGGAAAGCGACAATGCAGCGTCTGCGCCGGTCGATCCCGAGTACGAAGCACTGCTTGATGCACTGGGCTTTGATCCCGCGACTGCCGATGAACTTGCACAGCGGTCCGGATTGACGATTGCGCAGGTTTCCTCCATGCTTCTTATCCTGGAGCTTGAGGGAAAAATCGAAACCCAGTCCGGCGGCCGATACTCACAGCTCAGGAAGAATGACTGAGGAGCAGCTCCAGGAATGAAAGAAAATGTACTCGACGTCCTGATGTACCTGTTCGAGACCTACATCGACGCTGAGGAAGAGCCGGAGCCCGATCAGAAAGTCTTGCGCGACGAGCTGTCGCGCGCCGGCTTCGGCGACCTGGAGATCGACCGCGCACTCGATTGGCTTGACGGGCTTACCGAGCATCACAAAGCCCGGCCTCACAGCACGCAAACCGTCCACGGCACACGCATATACAACAGCATCGAACAGGGACGCCTGGATGTGGCCTGTCGCGGATTTATTACCTATCTCGAGCAAATCGGTATTCTGTCACCGCCCCAGCGCGAAATTCTGATTGACCGACTGCTCGCCCTCGACACGCCGGACATCGACGTAGAACAGGTCAAGTGGGTCGTTTTGATGGTGCTCTTCAGTCAGCCGGGCCAGGAGCAGGCCTACGCGCGCATGGAAGATCTGGTGTTTGACGAGGACGCGAGCGCGGTCCATTAACTGAGAAATTTCTCAGCTCTATCTCCCAATTTAAAGCAATTTGCTTGACATGCCGTTGACGAGCATGTAATTCAACCGCGGCCCAGAACGCGGTTTTGCGTTCCTGGTGTCGAAATGCAGCAAGGAACAGCGCGAATCAATGGCAAAAAATCTCGTAATTGTTGAGTCGCCCGCGAAAGCGAAGACCATCGGCAAGTATCTTGGCGATGGCTTCGATGTCATGGCGTCGTACGGCCATGTGCGCGACCTGGTGCCGAAGGAGGGCGCGGTCGTACCCGAGGACGGGTTTGCAATGAAGTACCAGATCATCGAGCGAAACGAGAAGCACGTTAATGCAATTGTTCGGGCGCTCAAGAAATCCGATGCGCTGTACCTTGCGACGGACCCTGATCGCGAAGGAGAAGCGATTTCCTGGCACCTGACTGAATTGCTCAGGGAAAGAAAGGCGCTGAATGGGAAGCCGGTGCACCGTGTGGTTTTTCACGAGATAACAAAGAACGCCATTCGCGAAGCAATCGAAAATCCACGCGCCATCTCGAGCGACCTGGTCAGCGCACAACAGGCCCGGCGTGCCCTGGATTACCTGGTTGGATTCAATCTGTCGCCGTTGCTGTGGAAGAAGGTGCAGCGCGGCCTGTCTGCCGGCCGGGTGCAGAGCCCGGCACTGCGCATGATCGTAGAGCGCGAGCTCGAAATCGAGGCGTTCAAGGCACGCGAGTACTGGTCGATCGAGGCGGATGTGAGCAAGGGCGGGCAACCGTTCGTATCGCGTCTCGTCCGGTATCGCGGCGAGAAGGTCGAGCAATTCAGCTTCGAGAACGAGCAGGCTGCGCGCGAGGTCGAGAGCACCCTCCTCGCCGCGGCCAACGGCGAGTTGACGGCCGTCAGCATCGACAAGAAGCAACGCAAGCGAAACCCGGCTGCGCCGTTCACGACGTCGACCCTGCAGCAGGAAGCCTCGCGCAAGCTCGGATTCAACACGCAGCGCACCATGCGCGTTGCGCAAAAACTCTACGAAGGCATCGAGCTGCCGGGCGAAGACAACGTCGGCCTGATCAGTTACATGCGCACCGACTCGGTAACGCTGGCCAGCATAGCGGTCGACGAGATTCGCGAAGTCATAGCAGAGCGGTATGGTGCGGCCAGCCTCCCCGAGGAACCGCCCCAGTTCAGGAACAAGTCCAAGAATGCACAGGAAGCCCACGAGGCCATACGCCCGACGTCGGCCGCGCGCACGCCGGAGTCCCTGGCCGGAAAGCTGGACAGCGATCAACACAAGCTCTATACGCTGATCTGGCAACGAACCATGGCCTGCCAAATGATGCCGGCCGTGTTCGATACGGTGACGGCGGAGCTCAGTGCGGGCCCCGATTCCGAAAGCGGTCATCGATTCCGCGCCAACGGGTCGATCCTTGTCGAGCCCGGATTCATGGCCGTCTACCAGGAAGGCCGGGACGACAACGAGGATGAAGACAGCGACCGCCTGCTTCCGGAGATCAGCGAGGGAGACATTATCAAACTCGACCTCCTGCGCCCCGAACAACACTTCACCGAGCCGCCGCCGCGATTCACGGAAGCAAGCCTGGTCAAGACGCTGGAGGAATACGGCATCGGCCGGCCATCGACCTACGCGAGCATCATTGCCACGCTGAAAGCTCGCGAATACGTGGATATGGACGGCAAGCGCTTCACGCCGACAGACATCGGCCGCATCGTGAACGGATTCCTGACGGAACATTTTCCACAGTACGTTGACTACGACTTCACAGCTCGCATGGAGGACGACCTCGACGCGGTATCGCTGGGGGAGAAGGAACTCATCCCGCTGCTCGAGCGCTTCTGGAAACCTTTCTCGAAGCTGGTCAACGACAAAGAGCAAAGCGTGACGCGCGAGCAGGTCGCACAGGCCCGCGACCTTGGCATCGATCCGAAAAGCGGCAAGCCCGTGACAGTGCGCATGGGGCGCTACGGACCGTTCGTGCAGATCGGCACCAAGGATGACGAGGACAAACCAAAGTTCGCGGGACTCCGGCCGGGGCAGAAGATGAACGATATCGCGCTTGCCGACGCGCTCGAACTTTTCAAATTGCCGCGCAACCTGGGCAGCACTCCGGACGGCCAGACAGTATCTGCAAGTGTCGGCCGATTCGGGCCCTATATTCGTTATGGCGACAAGTACGTCTCCATCCGGGGCGACGATGATCCCTACACGATCGAACTGCCGCGTGCACTTGAACTGATCGAGGAAAAGAAACTTGCGGATGCGAACCGCATCATCATCGATTTCGAGATCGACAATATCCAGGTATTGAATGGGCGCTACGGACCTTACATCACCGACAAGACGCGCAACGCCCGCGTGCCGAAGGATACCGACCCGAAGTCGCTGACCCTCGAGCAATGCAGGGAGCTGTTGGCGTCTGCGCCTGTGCGCGGCAAACGAGGTCAGAGAAAGAAAGCCGCGCCAAAGGCAGCAGCCGACACTGCCGCGGCAGCAGAAACTGCCGCAGCGGCCGAAAAACCCGCCAGGAAGAAAGCGGCCAGAAAAAAGAAAACCAAGAGAAAAACGGCCGCGAAGACCAGGGCGGATTCACCGGAACCCTGAGGCCAGCGAAAACCGGACATGGCCTTGTCGATCCCACTGCAACGCGCCGGACGGATAATCCGCTCGGGCGGTGTGATCGCGTACCCGACGGAAGGCGTCTATGGCCTCGGCTGCCTGCCGCGCGACGAAGCCGCGGTGCTGCGCATTCTCGCCATCAAACGGCGCGACCCTGCAATGGGCCTGATTCTCATCGCGGCGGATCCGGGCCAGCTTGCGGAATGGGTAGGCGCGGGCGTGCGCATCGATGAGTTGAGGTCGGCGAGCGGCAAGCCAGTGACGTGGATCGTACCGTCGGCGCCATCGGTCCCCTATCTGCTGCGCGGACGAAACGCAGGCATTGCCGTCCGGATCACGCAGCACCCGGTTGCCGCGGCGCTGTGTCGCACCGCCGCCAGCGCCATCGTATCGACCAGTGCCAACGTATCGGGACGGCCGCCGGCAAGAAACATTTTCGTGCTACGTCGCCTGTTCGGGCCCTTGGTAGACTGCGTAGTGCCCGGACGCTGTGGACCCGCAAGCGGTGCCTCGGAAATTCGGGACTGGGAAAGCGACAGGATCATCAGACCGGCAGACGCATGAGCGAACAGCAGCAGCGAATAGAACAGGTAAGACAATACCTCGGCGGCCTGCAGGACCGCATCGTCGATGCGCTCGAACGCGCCGACGGACACGGGAAATTTCGCAGCGACGACTGGCAGCGCCCCGGTGGCGGCGGCGGCAGGAGCCGGATCCTGTCGGGCGGGGCGGTATTCGAACAGGCAGGCGTCGGCTACTCGCACGTTTACGGTGACAGCATGCCACCCTCCGCTACCCGGACACGGCCGGAACTCGCCGGCCGACGATTCCAGGCTCTTGGCGTTTCGCTGGTGCTGCATCCATTGAATCCCTACGTTCCGACGACGCACGCCAACTTTCGTTTCTTTTCCACGGACGAGAACAGCGGAGGTGCCGTATGGTGGTTTGGCGGCGGCTTCGATCTGACGCCCTACTATGCTTTTCACGACGACGTCCTGCACTGGCATCGGCAGGCGCGCGACGCCTGCGCGCCTTTCGGTGCTGGCTGGTACGGCAGATACAAGAAATGGTGCGATGAATATTTCTTCCTGAAACACCGAAACGAAACGCGCGGCGTCGGTGGATTGTTTTTCGACGACCTCAACGAGCCGGGCTTCGATCGCTCATTTGCATTCATGAAGGCAACCGGCGACCGGTTCCTGCCGGCCTACCTGCCGATAGTCGACGCACGAAAAGATCATCCCTACGGGGAGCGCGAGCGCGAGTTTCAACTCTATCGTCGAGGCCGCTACGTCGAGTTCAACCTGCTCTATGACCGCGGCACACTGTTCGGACTGCAGTCCGGCGGCCGCACCGAATCCATCCTGATGTCGCTTCCCCCGAGAGTCCGCTGGGAATACGACTGGCACCCGACTCCAGGATCCGCCGAGGCGGTGCTTTACGACCAATACCTGAGGCCGAGGGACTGGCTCGCCGGCGACTGATCGTGGTCAACTGGGCGAAAGGTGCCAGATCGAAGTTCCGCGTCGCGACCATTGGTCGCTCCTACAGGCGTCAATAGAATCAATGTAGGAGCCTGCATTGCAGGCGACGCGATGTCGGGAATTGTGTCGGGTTCGAGCTCCGCGTCGCCTGCAATGCAGGCTCCTACACGGCGATTGCAGACAACGCCGCGATTGCTGCTTCGCCAGACTGGCTGTTGGCCCGGGGAATATGCTAAGTTCCTTTGAAAACCGGGGTTTACATCGGTTTCCTGATAAGAAACAGGAATAAGCGCCTGAGAGGCACGCTTATTTGCAACGAGCGATCGCACTTGAAGACTTGAGTGTCGGGTACAGGTATCTCCGTGACTTTCTTGAGGATTTTGCTTGCGAGCAGCCTGCTGGCCTGCGCCAGCGCCTGGCCTGACCCGGCGTTGCGGGAAGGGGGCACGCTGAATGGCCTGCAACTCGCCGGCACGGAGGATCCGCAACCCAAGGTATACATCGTGCAGCTGCGCGGACCGGCTGCCGCGGAACACTTTGCCACAGTTACACTGCCACAAAGCGGCAAGCTGCTCGGCAACAAGCAGGCGGCAGCCCGCGCTTTCAGCAAGAACGAAGCGGCCGTACAGAGTTACGCAGCGGAGCTGGCGCAACGTCAGGACCGGGTTTTCGCGAGTGTCGGCCCCGGCGCGCAGAAGATCTATGGTTACCAGTACAGCCTGAACGGATTCGCAGCGAGCATGACGGCGGCGCAGGCGGCCAAACTTGCGCAGCAACCGGAAGTGCTGAAGGTCTGGGAGGACGAGGTCCGCCCCCTCGCTACCAATCACAGCGCGGTGTTTCTCGGTCTGTTCGAAAAAACCGTCGGCTTGCGCGGTACGCCGGGATTGAACGGCGAGGATGTCATCATCGGCGTGATCGACAGCGGCATTGCTCCCGAACACCCTGCACTCAGCGACAAGCGTACGGCCGACCGACCCAGGTTGTGCCGCAGCAGCTGGGCGGACCAAAGCCTTCTCGGGCAATGGCTGTGTCGCCGGTTCAAGAAAATGCCCGATGTGCTCAACTTCGATCCGCCCGAGAACTGGGACGGTATCTGCGAGGCAGGCGAACGATTCACCGAAGATAACTGCAATAACAAACTGATCGGCGCGCGCTTCTTTGTCGAGGGTGCAATCGCCACCGGCCCGATCGACGACGGTGAAATATTTTCGCCGCGTGACGCGGACGGCCACGGCACGCATACTGCGACCACCGCAGCAGGCAACAAGGTCAAGTCATCCATCTTCGGCACGTTCCTCGGCAATGTCGAGGGCATGGCGCCGCGCGCGAGAATCGCGGTTTACAAGGCCTGCTGGGTCCGGCCCGGCGAAACCAAGGCGAGCTGCAATACATCGGATCTTGCTCTTGCCATCGATGCTGCCGTCGCAGACGGTGTCGACATCATCAATTACTCGGTCGGCAGTTCACTGACCACAGTCACCGCGCCCGATGACGTTGCACTGATGGCGGCCACGAAAGCCGGCGTGCTGACTGTCGTCGCCGCCGGCAACGAGGGGCCGAATTACTCGACCATCGGATCTCCGGCCGGTGGCCCGTGGATCATCACGGCCGGGGCATCGACTCGCGACGGTCAGCATTCACTCGAGGCCCTGCAGATCGAT
>DATICC010000336.1:0-3392 GCA_035457045.1 Woeseiaceae bacterium
AGCTGCCCTGGTCGTCGATTCGGACGGCAATGCACTGACCGAGGTGGAGCACAGGATCATCCTGTCGGATCGCGATCGCCTGGTCATAACGCGAGGCCGTCCTTCGTTGCTCACGGTCGACTTCGACCTCGAGGCATCGCACACGGTGGATGTCGTGAGCACGCCTGCGCTCGCCACAGCCGAAGCCTTCATCGTCGCCGAGATCGATCCGGTCGATACCAAGGAGATCCGCGTTCGCGGTGCGCTGGTCGATACGAACGAAGCCGACATGTATTACACGATCGCGATGCGCCCGTTTTTCGGTCCGAGCGGCGACTTCGGCCGGATGCTGGTGAACGTAACGGACGATACTACTTTCGAAGTGAACGGTGACGAGTACCAGGGCATCGACGGGCTCCGCGCACTGGATGCGGCCGGCCGGGGCACGCTGACGATTGCGCAAGGCACCCTGGACGTCGGGCTGCGCGAATTCACCGCGGACCTGGTGCTTGCGGGAAGCAGTGTGCCCGGCACGGACAGGGATGCTGTCCGCGGCAATGTCATCGCGCGCAATGGCAACGAGCTGACGGTGCGCGGTGCCACGGTCATGCGCCCCGGGCATGACGCCTGGTTCCACGACGACGTCGTCGTCACCGTCGGTCCGGACACCCGGGTCTTCAAGACAGGGCATCCCAACGGCGGCCTGGACATCAGCGCCATTTCCGTCGGCCAGCGGGTCACGGTCTACGGAGAGGTCACGGCCGGTGACCCGGCACGGGTGCATATCGATGCCACCGCTGGCGCCGTGCGCATGCACGTGACGCACCTTGCCGGGCTCGTGAACGCGATCGTGCCGGGACAGACGGATATTGCGTTGCAATCCATCGACCGGCGCCGTGTGCAGGTCTTCGATTTCAGCGGTACCGGCGCAAGTCCCGACACGGACGCCGACCCTGGCAATTACGAAGTCGCGACGGGTAACCTGTTAATGAACCCCCTCGCCACCGGCCGGCCGGTCGTGGTGTACGGCTTCCCGAACGCGTTCGGTGCCGCACCGCCGGACTTCGAAGGCCGGACGATCATCGATTTTGCAGACGTTCGAAGCACCCTGGGCGTTGGTTGGGGCAGTGAGGGCACGCTCGCACCATTCCTGAGCATCGGTACGGACGGGCTCGTGCTGGACAACCAGAATCCGGACATGGGCGACAGGCACCACATCAAACAGGGTCCGGTGCTGATCGATCTCACGACGCTGTTGTCGGGGACCGTCGTCCGGCCACGCGAAACGGGCCGAAACCTGTTCGTATTGAAGACAACGGACAGCCTGCAGCTGTATTCAGACTTTGACGACTTTGTAACAGCGCTGCTCAACGAGTTCGACGGCGCCACCACCGCCCGATCCATGTACGCGCGCGGGCACTACGACGCCGATACGAACGAGTTCACCGCCTACAAGATCGGCATCTATCTCCTCGAGCCGTAACGGAACGAGCCGGGTCTCACCCCCGACCCGCTTGCCTGGGCCCGCCCCCGCAGTGAATACTGCGGGGGCATTTTTTTGTCCATGGCCCGCAATCATGGAAATCCGCCTCAGCAAATTCCATGCATCCACTCATGGACCCCACGAAAAGAACCGAAGACCGAAAAACCAATGACTGACACACCAATGACCGAGGAACCATTGTCGACTCCCGATCCGCCGGAGAAAAGCAGCCGCAGGAAGCGCCTCGGGTGGCGGCGCAAGGCCATCGGACTGGGTGCCATGGCAGCGCTTGCCAGCGCCGCGCTGGCGGTGCTCGCCAACGTGAGCGAGATCGCCGGCTGGTTCGCACCGGACGAAACCCAGGAACTGGTAAAAGAGACGCGCGTTGCAATCGAAGATACCGACGCGAAAATCAACGAGCTGCTGAACCTGTTGCGCAACCAGGCCGCGGCGGCCGGTGTGGACCTCAATATCGAATCGGAAGTCGCAATTCGCAACGCGATCCAGACGATCATCGCCTCGGCGGATGCGCAAAAGCAGGCTGCGTTTGCCCTGCTGGACGATGGCAAGGTGGCCGAGGCCGCCGGGATGCTGACAAGGATCGCTGCAACCCAGGGCACCGCCGTTTCCGAAACCAGCGGCGCTGCAGCCGCAACCTGGCGTGAAGCCGGCGCTCTCTATTTCAGTGAGGACCTGGACCAGGCCATCCACAGTTACCGGCAGGCGGACCGGCTGCAACCGGGTAACCCCGAGACCCTGGACATGCTGGGGCATTCACTGGTTCGTGCCGGCAAACTCGACGATGCGCGGACGGTGTTCACGGACAGCCTGGCCCTCAATCCCGCACCGGCACTGTCGGCCTCTGCGCTGCACGGCCTTGGCAATATTGCAAGGCAAGGCGGCGACTACAGGATGGCAGCCGAATACTACGGCCAGGCGCTCGGTATCAGCGTCGACAACGGACTGCGGGCAGAACAGGCGCAGGTGTTGATCGCACAAGGCATGCTGGCGCGTGCCGAAGGCAAGGTGGACCTGGCCGAAAGCAAGCTGAAGCAGGCGGAGGGCCTGGCTGAAGATATCGATAACAATACTATGCAGGCAAAGATCCAGACCAATCTCGGGATCATCGCCGCCTCCGGTGGTCGTTATGACGAAGCGAACCGGCACATCCGCGAGGCACTGGAGATTTACCGCGCGCGCAACAACCTTGCCGGCCAGGCCAACACCATCGGCAATCTTGGCGCGGTCGCATTGCTGCAGGACGACCTGGAGAGCGCCGAAACGTTCCTGCTCGAATCGGTGGACATCGGTGAGCGCCTGGGCTGGAAGGAATCCGTAGCCTATGACCTGGTCAATCTCGGCGGCATGGCGCTCGGCCGGCGCGAGTTTCATGCGGCGGACGAGTACCTGGCGAGGGCCGAGCGCATTGCCCGCGAGTCCGGATTCGGCGAGCTCTTGCCCGTGATTGTTTTCAATCGCGGCGAAATCGCGCTCGAACGCGGCGATATGCAAACCGCTTGCCGCCACTGGACCGAAGCCGAACCGACCCTGACTTCGATGGGCAGTGAGCATGCCGGGACGGCAACCGCGCGAATCAGCGAGGCAGGATGCGACCAATTCGATGACTGAGCCATCGCCACCGGCATTGCACACGCCGGCCACGTTTCATCGCGGCGCTGCTGCAATGCTGCTCGGGTTATGCCTTCCGCTGGCATCGTGGGCAGCCGACGCCGCTTACACCGATATCGCACCAATACTCGCCAGCCGATGCGTCATGTGTCACCAGGGTCCTGCGGCGCCATTGGAGCTGCGCCTCGACAGCCTCGAGGCACTCAAGGCAGGCAGCAGGAACGGCCCCGTGGCCGTACCCGGAGACCCGCAGTCCAGCGAACTCATGCGGCGTCTGAAAGGGGTATCGCTACCGCGCATG
>DATICC010000337.1:0-10240 GCA_035457045.1 Woeseiaceae bacterium
GGTCTACGACGTCGACGCCGCGGGCAACGTCACGACGGACGGCCTCCACGATTTCGGCTACGACGATCGGGGCCGGCTGGTCTCCGTGGACTCGGGTGCGACCGCGACTTACGCGCACAACGGCCAGGGCCAGCGTGTCCGCAAGGTCAGTGGCTCCGCGACCACCTTGTTCGTCTACAACGAGGCGGGCAACCTGATCGGTGAGTACGACGCCAGCGGCTCACCGCTACGCGAACACGTCTGGTTCGACGGCGCGCCGTTGGCGGTCGTGGTCGGCGAGGATGTCTACTACGTGCACACGGATCATCTGGGGACGCCGCGAGTGATCTCGGACGGTGCCGAGGAAATCTGGCGCTGGGTGTCGACACCTTTCGGGATCAATGCGGCAAACGAGGATCCGGATGACAACTCCGTGCTGTTTTCGTACAACCTGCGGTTCCCGGGGCAGTACTATGACGCAGAGACCGGGCTGCATTACAACTACTTCAGGACCTATGACCCGAGTACCGGGCGCTATTTGGAATCTGATCCAATCGGACTGAACGGTGGCCTAAATACATATGGGTATGCTCTGCAGAATCCAATTCGTTGGATCGATTTCTTCGGCCTAACAGTAACCTGCATCTACGACTCCCGGACGGGTCGATTCACCTGTGTTGATGACAGTACTGGCCAACAAACCGTAGATGAAATTTGCTACTCAGGCGCACCTAGTGCTCTCAACGATCCTTCGCAGGAAGCAATACCGAATGTAGGACCCATACCTAGGGGCGAATATCTAATTGGCACTGGAGTCGCGAATCGTGGAACAGGCCCACAGTCATTGCCGCTTACGCCTGCTCCCGGCAACACGCAGTTCCCATCGACACGCGATCCAAACTCATTCTTGGTACATGGCGACAACGCGCAGCAGAACCGAACCGCCTCAGAAGGCTGCATCATATGTTCCCGCCAGACGCGAGACACGATTGATGCGGCGGGCGGTGGAACACTAGACGTTAGAGCCAGGCCAATCTCGACGCCGAGTCTTTCTGCTCCATTGGACTCGCCGGATCGCCTGCCCAACGGTGGGACTTTCTAGCAACTTGAATATGTTTCTTGGTGAGCGAGCTGATCTTGCGGTGATCGATTAAACAGAGGCCTATACGATGATATTCCGATGCAAGACACTTTGGGTTGTGCTTTTGATGGTGGCGTGTAGTCCCGTGCTCTCCGAAGTGCACTTTCCACATCTGGTTCATGGATGGGAAACAAGTACTGCTGGAGAAATCCCAAACCATTTCTTGTCGTTGTCCAACATACAGATCGGACGTTCTACGATCGATGATGTATACGACGAACTTGGGAAAACAGTGGCGTATCGGCCGGGTTCTGAAAGTTATTCCCCCAAGCTGATTTGTTACCTGTCGTCGACGGACGATACTGCGGTCGTTTTTCAGTCGGGCCCTCTAGGCGGATGGAGTGTCATAACGGCAATTTGGGTGGGTCGAGCAAGACACGTCGATACAGCTAAGTGCAGCACTTCTGACAAGATATACCGGACAAGGGCAAACATTGGCGGGATTTTCATTGGCACAAACACCTTAACGATAAAAGGAGAGCTGGGTGAGCCAACGTATGTTGAGCCACCTCATGTTGCATACAGGTTCGAAACTCGGGACGAGACGTCCTCCGAAACAGTCTTCGATATCGTTTCGGGGTTAGAGATAGAGTTGGAGGATGATTGCGTAGTCTGGTATCGAGTGTATTGGCAAGCGTCAACGTAGGGGAACTACAACCGTTTCAGAAATCCGTGCGCGGAAATCGGGGAAATCGGTGCCGGTGTTCACTTGTTTGTGTTAATTGCGCTTTAGTTCAGTAATGGGCGCCTCCGTCGACCCATTGGTGTCGTATCGGACATCATATTGTTTGGTTTTGTCATGTTTTGGCAGGCTCGCTGAATATGCAGCGTTATGAGGAGACCGACGATGAGACGATGGGATGGACTTGACGGGCCTCGTGGACCCTTCAGTGTTGTATACGGAGGAGCCTACAATGAAGATCCAGTGCCGGTATTCACTTGTTTTCATTGTTGAAATAAGGCAAACAAGTGAATACCGGCACCGTAACCATTTGATACAATGCCGTCATGAAAGACGTCAGCAATCTGGCGGACCTCAGTACCGACCATGACAGATCGTTGATCGCGTGGTTTGCCACGCTGTCACCCGAACAACGACTCGCTGAACTGGAGTCGAGGATCGACTTCATAAATTCATTGCGCCAGACTGATGAATCCGAGCTTTCGAGAGATCCTCGAACACCTCAACAAACACGGCGTTGAGTACATTGTCGTCGGCGGTGTCGCTGCGGTCATCCGTGGTGCACCGGTGACGACGTTCGATATCGATGCGCTGGTCAAGATCACCACAGAGAACGCCAGCAAACTGGCCGCGGCTTTGCAGGACCTCGATGCGCGCTACCGGGAGCACCAGCATACGCAGAGGCCAACCCAGGCGGATATCCTGGCCGGTGGACATTTGCTGCTCCTGACCCGCGCCGGCCCACTGGACGTGCTGGGATTCATAGGCGACAACCAACGTTACGAGGACCTGTTTCACTTGGCGTCGGAAGTCAAGATGACAGTCGGTACGTTTCGGGTTCTCGATCTTGCAGAATTGGTTCGACAGAAAAAGGCAAGCAATCGACCAAAAGACCGGGCCGTTATCGCACTACTTGAAGAGGTCATGCGGCGCAACAAGGATGACGACTGATCGCGGCCCTGCGCCAATGACCTGCCACTATCCAACCTGCCGCACTCTGGAGGCGTCATCATCGCCGGCCGCACGTTCCGGCCCGCGCGAACTCGATTTTCCGTGATGCCGCAATCGTACAACAGTGAATCTGCGCCATCGTGGCGCGTCATCATTGCAGCCGCTGCCTGCGCATTGTTGAATTCGGCCGCGAGCAGTGTCATGCAGTGCTAGAATTCCACCCGTGCCGAACATCGGAATACGACAAGCGAGAATTTTCCTGGCCATTGCGGATACGCTTTGCGTCACGCGCGCTGCCGCCTTGCTGGATCGTTCGCAGGCCTCGGTGACGAAGTCGCTGCAGGAACTCGAACAACAGTTGGGCGTTTCCCTTTTCGATCGCTCATCGAAAGGCGTGAGCCTGACGGCCTTCGGCAAAAGCCTGTTGCCTCACGCGCGCGAGGCAGCGGAGGCCTTCTCCGCTGCCGGAGAGCAGCTTGCGTCGCATTCGGCGCGGCGAAACGCTCACGCGACAGCGATTGGGCAAATGGACGTGTCAGACCGTTGGCTGGATGCGTTCCTCGCCGTCGCGGAACACCAGGATCTCGCGGCGGCGGCCGAACATCTGGGGTTGACGAGCGCCGCGATTTCGCTGTCGCTGCGCAAGCTCGAGAAAGCGGCGGGTGCGAGCCTGTTCGAAAGTACGCCGCAGGCGGTTGCGCCGTCCGCAAGCGGGCGCTTGTTGATGCAGCACGTAAAGCTTGCGCGCAGTCACTTGAGGCAGGCCTGTGACGAGCTTGCCGCCATGCAGGGTGCGCACGTCGGCCGTATCGTTGTCGGCACGCTGCCTTTCGTCCGTACCATCATCGTGCCACGTGCGATCACAAGGCTGCTGCTTGTGCATCCGCAGCTGGATGTGGCCACCGTCGAGGGACCGTACGAGGACCTCGTTGCGGCTTTGCGCTGCGGCGATATCGACCTGATGGTGGGCGCACTACGCGGGGAAGCTGCTGACCGGGATCTCGTGGAAGATCGTGTACTGGATGACAACCTGGCCATCGTTGCGCGGGCCGGCCATCCATTGGGCAAGCGCAAAGTCCTGCACTGGCAGGATCTGCTGACGTACGACTGGATCCTGCCGAGGCGCGGAACGCCGACCCGCGAACTGTTCGAACGGGCCGTGTCATTGCGCGGGCTCAGCGTCCCGCCGCACGTCGTCGAGACCAGCTCCCTGGTTACCTTGCGCGGGCTGCTGATGGAAAGCGACCGGGTGACAA
This sequence comes from Woeseiaceae bacterium, assembly GCA_035457045.1. Taxonomy (GTDB): domain Bacteria; phylum Pseudomonadota; class Gammaproteobacteria; order Steroidobacterales; family Woeseiaceae; genus JAKEGN01. The sequence goes on from DATICC010000337.1 coordinate 4,010, forward strand.
TCCTGTCCAGGCACCAGATACTCTTCGAGGAGCAGTGCGGGCTGTTGGCCGTGCTGAACTTCGAGTTGCGTGGTACGGCCAGGGCCATCGGCATAACGCGCCGGCGACGCGGTTCGATGTCCCCGGCGGCCGCCTTGCTCGCGGAGGAGATTCGAAGTGCGGCCGCGGAATGCGCGGGCCGGGATGAGCCCGGTCAGTCCGTGCCATTGCGGCCAGCCATGGCCGCAGTCAGGGAATAGTGCGGCGGGCGATGGCCGACCAGGTATGCCTGTCGAGTCGCTGCTACCGATACTCGTTTATTTCCTGATCGGCATCCTGCTGCGCCGTACCGGCCTGGCGGGCGCCGGCGAGGCGGCTTTCCTGTTTCGCTTCATCCTGTACGTGACCTTGCCCGCGCTGGTGTTCCAGGCGATTTCCGGGGCGACGCTGACTCGCGATCTCGTGTTGCTGCCGATCGCAGGCCTCGGCGTAAACCTGGTTTGCATGACGGCCGCCATTGCGTACGCGCGCGCCGTATCGCTGTCGACTGCCGCAACTGGCGTGCTCATCCTCGGTGCCGCCATCACGAACGGCGTGTTCGTCTTCTCTTTCGTGTTGATGGCACTCGGACCGGAGGCGCTGGCGGAGGCAATTCTCGTCGATCTCGGCAACGCCGTGTTTGTATCGACGTTCGCCTACTCTGCGGCTGCCTGGTTTGGCAGTCCGCAAACGCCGTCCGTCACGTCATCCTTGTTCCGGATGCTGCGCTCGCCGCTGTTCATCGCCCTCGCGGCCGCGCTGGTTTGCTCTCTGGCCGGGATGCGGCCACCTGATCTTGCGGCACGCGTATTGACTCCCCTCGGAGCTGCGACCATACCGTTGACGATCGTCGCGCTGGGTATTTCTTTTTCCAATGTCACCTTGCGCGATCCGCTGCCCTTGCGCGCCGTGCTCCTCAGAATGCCGCTGGGCTTTGCGGCAGGATTGTTCTTCGTCTGGCTTTTCGGTTTCACCGGCACAACGGCTACCGTTGTTCTTGTCGCAGCGGCCTCGCCGATAGGTTTTTCCTCGGTGACACTTGCATCCGTCGCCCGGCTCGATACCGAAAAGGCGGTGGCGGCGCTGTCAATCTCCGTTGTGTTCGCGCTTGTCACCACGACTGTGCTGCTGTGGGCAGGGCAGGCGTGGCTATGAGGGCGTGCTCTACAGATTGCGTCGGGCCAGTTGCTCCCTGATGTACCCGGCCTGCCGCAGCGCGAGCGCCACGATGGTCAATGTCGGATTGGCATTGCCGCTCGACGGGAACTGGCTGCCGTCCGACAGAAAGAGATTCGGCACATCGTAGGACCGCCCCCACGGGTCGCAGACGCCGTCGTCGATGTTCAACGCCATCCTGCAGGTGCCCATGTTGTGCGTCGCCGGCGGCAACGAGCTCAGGAATATTTCCTTGCTGCCGAGCGATGTGTAGAGCTTGCGCGCCTTCTGTACGCCGAAGTCGCGCATGCGTCGCGAATTGTCGTGGTCGACGTAATGCACCATGGTCACCGGCATGCCGTACTGGTCTTTCTCCGACGGGTGCAGGGTCACGGCATTCGTTGCCTGTGACGGGTCCTCTCCCATGACCAGCATCGCGGAGTAGTGATCGTACCTGCCGAGTTGCTCCGCGTATTCCTTCCCCCAGGCGCCGGGACGTGACAGCGAGGCGAGCGAGGCGGGATCGAAAGAGACCTGCTCGAACTTGAAGCCGCCTGCAAAGCCCCTCGACGGATCGTGATACATGAAATCGTTGACGCCACCGAGCAGTTGCGTGCCCCTGTGAAAGTGCACCGGGTGCGGCAGGATGGCCGTAACGATGGCAAAGACGTGCTTGATGTAATGCCTGCCCACGTGGCCGGATTTGTTGGCAAGCCCCCGAGGAAAGGCTGACGACTGGGAGTTCAGCAGGATCCTCGGTGTGTCGATCGCGTTGGCCGCGACGCAGACGAGCCGCGCTTTCTGCCGCTGCAGCTTGCCGTCCGGATCGAGGTACACGACGGACGACGCCCGGCCCTTGTTGTCGTGCTCGATGCGCAGCACGAACGACCGGTCGCGGAGTTCGAAATGATCCGTTTGCAGCGCCTGCGGTATCGGCGTATTGGCAGCCGTCCACTTGGCATTAACGGCACAGCCGCTGCTGCAGAATCCGAGCTGCAGGCAGGCAGGCCGGCCTCCCTGCGCCACCGAATTGATCGCCATGTTGCTGCGTTCGCAGTGCTTCAGCCCGATCCGCTCCGCGCCGGCCTTCAGCAAGCGATAGTGATTGCTCTCCGGCAGCTTCGGCCAGCCATTCGTGCCGGAAACGCCCATGCTGAGCTCTGCCGCCGAATAGTAGCCGCTCATTTCCTCGTAAGCGATCGGCCAGTCGAGGATGCTGCAGTTATCCAGCGCGCCGAAATAGCGGCTGGGTTCGAAGTGCTCCGCTTCGTATCGCGGCGTATGCGCTGTCCAGTGCAGGGTCGTGCCGCCGACACCTTTGCCGCTCCAGACAGGAAAACCTGCCGGCAGGTCGCCGGAGCCGATCCGCCGGTCCAGCCACGTGAGTCGCGGAAACATTGCCGTGGCATCGGTGACCATTTTCTCCACGGGCGCGCCGGCTTCGATGCAGACCACGTCGATGCCGGCCATCGCGAGTTCGCGCGACACCGTGGCGCCGCCCGCGCCCGACCCGATCACGACGACGACGGAATCGTCGTTCCTGTCAAACGAGGCTGGCATGGTCTATCCGGTGCATATGCATGCGCAAACTACTTGCCGTTCAGCCAGTCGATATCGTTCAGGCCGCGGTTTACGTAACCGCCGAATTCGAGCGACGAGCCTTCGTAGCCGATATGCGCCCAGACAACGGGGTCGTTGAACAGGCCGTCCCGGGTTTTCTGCAGCATGTACGCAAAAAACGGCGTTGCTTCGATTTCACTGAGCAATTCGACCTGGCTCGCTTCAGCCAGCGACAGGAAGTTGCCCGCTCGCGCTGTATCGAGGCCCGCAATTCCTCCGTCGATCATCAGGCGCAAGTCCGCATTGCTGCCGGCCTCTGACGCTATACCGCCGGCTATCCGTGCGTACGGTGCTGTGCCCAGTTCAGGGTAGGGAAACAGCAGGAAGCTGACCCTGCCGAGGGTCTCGGTATCCTTTGCCGTGAGCGGTGCTGCGGCGAAAGCCTTCACGCCGAGCAGCGCGGATCGTGCCAGCGCGACGGCTGCCGATACTTTCATCATCGCGCCGATGAAGCGGCGCCGGTGCCAGTGTGACTTCATACCTGCGCTCCCTGAGGAAAAAGGTGTCGTAAAAGGTGTTCGTAAAAGGTGTCAGGTTTATTTTTCCACAGAAGACGTGTCACAACTATTTTCGTCTAGCCTCGAAAAATAAACCTGACACCTTTTACGTGACACCTTTTTGCTCTCAGAACATCGTGTTGTCGTTGCGGGCCGTTTCCGGGATTGCCTGCATGACATCCCAGTGCTCGACCACTTTGCCGTTCTCCAGGCGGAAGATGTCCATTACCGCACTGCCACGGTCATCCGGACCATTCCTGGCATGGCCGTGCACGATGACGAAATCGCCGTCCGCCAGCACGCGCTTGAATTCGATCTTGAAGCCGCCGAGGTTTTCCTTTGCAAACTCGAGAAATGCTTTCAGTCCCTCGGGACCGTCTGCGGCGAGCGGATTGTGCTGTATGTACATGTCGCCGAGATAGACCGAGGCCGCGGCAAAATCCTTGTCATTGATCGCCGCATCGTAGAATGCGATCACCGTTTTTTTGTTCTGTTCCTCCGCGGCGTCCGCGACTTGCGCGCAATCCTGCTTCGCACAACCAGCCAGCAAGGCTGCTGCTATCCAAATCGATGCCGTGGTTCTCATGCTCGCTACTCCGTCAATTCAATCCGATGATGACCGGCCAAGGCAGCCGGGCCGCCTGTTGCATTGATGCAACGCATAAACAGGGACTGCTAGTGTAAACCATGCAGCGAGTATCTTTGACAGCGTGGCAATGCTGTTCCTTTTGCATCGAATTCCTGTTCGTCGCCGGTCGAGTACGCAACGGCGATTGAGGCTAAATCGTACTGTTGGATAATTTCAACATCCGGGGGGATTCTTCGATGTGTATCCGCAAATATTTGTCGCACGCCATTCTGTCGATCGTCGCAATGTCGTTCGTTCCAGTGTCGTTTATCTTCATCGCACCTTTGGCATCAGCTCAGGAAAGCGATGAGCCGGTACTCGATGAAATCATCGTCACCTCCCGCTATCGCGAGGAACGCCTGCAGGAAACGCCGATCGCCATCAGTGCGATCACAGCGGAAGAAATCCAGATGCGTGCGTTCACGACCGCCTACGAAGTGGGCTACACCGTGCCGAACGCCTCGTTCCGCCCGGCGCAGGCCGCCTACGGCAACACCATGACCGCGTACATCCGCGGCATCGGCCAGTACGATTTCGACCAGGCATTCGAGCCTGGCGTTGGAATTTATGTCGATGACGTGTACCAGCCGTTCATGCTTGGCACACAGCTCGACCTGATCGGCGTGGATCGCGTGGAAACGCTGCGCGGCCCTCAAGGTACGTTGTTCGGCCGTGGCTCCATTGGCGGTGTCATGCGGCTGGTCAGCCGAAAACCGCAGGGTGACGATACGGGCTACCTCAATGTCACTCTCGGTTCCTTCGATCGCATTGACCTGAGCGGCGGCTACGACTTCTCGATCTCGGACAACCTGTTCGCGCAGGTTTCGGGCGCCTCACGGAAGCGGACCGGATACCAGGACGTAATCGATTTCGCCTGTGCGTTTCCAACGCTTGCCGGGAGTCTGCCGGTCCGGGATGCCAGCCGCGCAAGGAAATGCGTAACCGGTACCCAGGGCGGGGAAGACATCGATGCCTTTCGCGGACAATTGCGCTGGGTCGCGAACGAAGACGTCGAAGTCATAATTACCGGCGACTTCCAGAACGATCAATCGGAGGCCAAGGCCGACACGCTGATCAACGTCCTGTACCCGGTCGACCTGTCGGGCGACACCATTCCGACCAGCGGTTACACGATGTTCAATAACGAGTACATCAATCACGTGTATTCGGCGGCGGAACCCTGGGGCTACGGAATTCCGTACGACGAGCGCTTCATCCCGGAGAACATTTACCAGACGTACGCAACCTACAGCGATCCGGCCACGGGCCTGACTTTCAGGCCGACTTCCGCGATCCGGAGGGAGGCCGTATCCGGAACCTTCGACTGGGATCTGACGGACAACATGAATCTCAAGACGATCGCCTCGTATACGGACATCACCAGCCAGTTGACCTCGGATGCGGACGCCTCGCCATTCAACTTCCAGACCACCGGTGGACAGCAGGATTTTCACTGGTCCACGGTGGAAGTGCGCCTGAGCGGCGGCGCCCTCAATGACCGGCTGGACTGGACCGTGGGCGGCTTCTACTACACGGGCAAGGCGGCAAACCACCAGCTCGTCAGCTTCCCGCCCATACTGTGGGGTGTCGCAAGGAATATCATCGGCTTCGATGTTCCGACCTCGGTCGGGTTCATCGAAGGCAGCCCGTTTTCGGTCAATACCCGGAATATCGCTGACTCCGAGAACAAGGCAGTGTTCGGGCACGTGGTGTTCGACCTGACGGACCGCCTGAGCGCCAATGCCGGTGTGCGGGTTTCCAACGATACCAAGGACGTAGACTTCGACAATTCCTTCTTCGTCGGTCCGATCAATATTGACGACGACCATACTGACTGGAGGCTGGGCGTCGACTTCAAGGCCACTGAGCTCATGCTGGTCTACGGCTCGGTTGCGACAGGTTACCGTCCGCCGGCCTACAACCCGCGTCCGTTCACAGCGGCCCAGGCGATTGCCGTCGGCGGTGAGGAGGCGATAGCCTACGAGCTCGGCTTCAAGTCAGACCTGTTCGACCAGCGCCTGCGATTGAACCTCGCAGCGTTCTATACCGATTACAAGGAGCGTATCGTACCGATCGGCGGAACCGAGTGCCTGCCGCCACCAGCCCTGCCAGCGGATCCGGGTGCGATACAGGACTCGAACGGCAACTTCTGTTTCGCGGTGACCTCGTTGACGAATTACGAGAATCTCGCCGGAGAGATCGAGGGTGCCGAGCTCGAGTTCGTATGGCGGCCCACCGATGCACTGAGCGTCAATGGTGTCGTCGGTTACACCAGCTGGAGTTCGCCGGAAGTCGACAATTGCGATCTCAACC
>DATICC010000338.1:0-5800 GCA_035457045.1 Woeseiaceae bacterium
CTCGGAGTAATGACCGTCGATGAAAGCGGGCGGGTGATTGCCTTTCACGAAAAACCCGAACATCCGACGCCCCTCCCCGGCCGGCCCGACGTCTGCCTGGCATCCATGGGCAACTACGTGTTCAACACCGGCTTCCTGTACGAGCAGGTCATCAAGGATGCGGATACGCCGGGCACCAATCACGATTTCGGGCGCAATGTCATACCGTCGATCATCAGGAATTACCGGGTATACGCCTACCCGTTCCGTGACCCGGACACCCAGGAGCAGGCCTACTGGCGCGACGTCGGTACGCTCGACGCGTTCTGGGAAGCAAACATGGAACTCATTGCCGTCGTCCCGCAACTCAATCTCTACGACGCCATCTGGCCAATCTTCACCCACCAGAGCCAGTTGCCGCCGGCGAAATTCGTGTTCGACGACCCGGATCGCCGCGGCGAAGCCTTTCAGTCGATGGTTTCGGGCGGCTGCATAGTGTCGGGCGCAACGGTGAGGAAGTCACTTTTGTTCTCCAACTGCCGCATAAATTCGCACAGCAAGGTGAACGATTCCGTAGTACTGCCGGAAGTACGCATGGAACAGCATTGCCGCGTGAGCCGGGCCATCATCGATCGCGGCGCGGTGCTTCCCGAAGGTACGGTCGTCGGCGAGGACGCCAAGGCCGACCGCGCGCGCGGATTTCGTGTCACCGACAGCGGCCTGACGCTGGTCACTGCCGAAATGCTCGGACAGCAACTGCATTTTACTCGTTAGGCCGGGTCGTCGATCATCAACAATCAACAGATAATCTTCGTTGCCGCCGAGAACGCGGCGTTACCGGGTGGCAAGGTTGGCGGCATAGGCGACGTCGTACGCGATCTGCCCCGCGCACTTGCGGATGCGGGATGCACAACGACCGTGATGACACCGGCGTACGGTGCGCTGAGCAAACTCCGCGGCGCCAGCCAGGTCTCTGCGCTCGAGTTGCCTTTCGGCACGGACATTCTCGAGGTGGCGGTCATCGAAGTGCCGGGCTTCGATTCCCGGGTACGCAACCTCGTCCTGGAACACCCGCTGTTTTCCCCACGAGGCGCCGGTCGAATTTATCTCGACGACGGGTCCGGGAGGCCCTTTGCCAGTGATGCCGGAAAATTCGCCCTGCTGTGCGCGGCGGCGGCAACTTACATAGCCGGTCTCGAACAGCCACCACAGGTCGTGCACCTGCATGACTGGCACGCGGCGCTGTACTGCCTGTTGCGCGCCAGCGATGCACGGTATGCCGGATTGCGCGATATCCGGACCGTGTACACCATACACAACCTTGCCTTCCAGGGAATCCGTCCGCTCCGCGGCGATGCGTCGTCACTGGAGAGCTGGTTCCCGGACCTTCGATACGAAGCTGCTGTCGCCGACCCGCGTTATCCAGACTGTGTCAATCCGATGGCGGTCGGTATTCGCCTTGCGGACAAGGTCAATACGGTGTCGCCAACCTACGCAAGGGAAATACTCCTGCCGAGCGATCCGGCACACGGCTATTCCGGCGGCGAGGGTCTCGAACAGGATCTCCGTGCGGCCTCTGCACAAGGACGACTGACCGGCATCCTGAACGGATGTGACTATCCGAAGCGTGACCGGCGGCGGCCCGGCTGGCGGCGGCTCCTGGAAACCATCGGCGCGGAACTCGCGCAGTGGCGCGGCAAAAGTGGTGAACTGGATGCAATACATGCGCTCGCGGCCGAGCGCATAAAAGGACTGCCACGCCGTCGGCCCGCCAATGTGCTGACCAGCATCGGCCGGCTCACCGCACAGAAGGCAGACCTGTTCCTGCAACCGGCGGGCGCCGCCGGCACTGCACTCGAGACCATCCTGCGGAACCTGGACCGGAAAGGGGTCCTGATCATGGTCGGCAGCGGCGATGCGCAAATGCAGCGACGCATCGCGGACATCGCCGGCCAGCACGAGAATTTCCTGTTTCTTTGCGGTTACTCGGAGTCCTTTGCCGAAATGCTGTATGCGGCCGGTGACCTGTTCCTGATGCCCAGCAGTTTCGAACCTTGCGGCATCAGCCAGATGCTCGCCATGCGCAGCGGACAACCCTGCGTCGTGCACGAAGTGGGCGGGCTGAAGGACACGGTTCGCGACGGCGTCACAGGATTCACTTTCGGCGGCGACAATGCCGTCATCCAGGCGCGGCATTTCGTGAGCGCCGTCGAGCGCGCCCTGCGCACGAAGGCCGACGATCAGGATCGCTGGTTGCGGATCCGGCACCAGGCGGAAGCTCAGCGTTTCAGCTGGCATACGTCAGCACAACGCTACCTTCAGGATCTGTATGAAATCCCCAGACGCTGAACCAGCGCCCGGCAGGTCCGCGCTGGATGCCCTGGCGGAAGGACGCCACAGCAATCCGTTCGCATTGCTCGGGCCTCATCCCGAAAACGGCGTGCGCCGGGTCCGCTGCCTGTTGCCGCTGGCGGCATCGGTGTCGCTCATCGACCGAAAGGGGAATGTCATCGCCGCCATGGAGCGTATACACGAAGCCGGCATTTATACGGCAACTCTGCCGGCGCGATGCAGAAGTTACCGCCTGAGGGTGTCGGGCGGTTCCGGAGAACAGTGGGAGATCGAGGATCCCTATCGCTTCCCGTCGACGCTGGGTGAACTGGATTTGTACCTGCTGGGCGAGGGCTCGCACCGGGAGATTTACCGCAAGCTCGGCTCGCAATGCATGAAGCTGCTCGGCGTCCGCGGCACCCGGTTTGCCGTGTGGGCACCGAACGCGCGGCGCGTGAGTGTCATCGGCGATTTCAATGACTGGGACGGACGGCGCCACGTCATGCGTCTGCATCCAGGCAATGGCATTTGGGAAATCTTTTTGCCGCAAGTCGATTGCGGCGCGAAATACAAGTTCGAATTGCTCGACCGGGCCGGCAACCTGCTGCCACTGAAATCCGATCCCTACGCACATTACTTCGAGGCCCCGCCGAACAACGCCTCAATCATCTACCAGAGCCGGTATCGGTGGACCGACCAGCGCTGGATGAGCCAGCGCAGTCCGGTTCCGGCGCTGGATCGGCCGCTGAGCATCTACGAGGTCCATCTCGGGTCCTGGCGCCGCAACACGCTCGAGGGTAACCGGCCGCTGAGTTACCGCGAACATGCCCGGGAATTGATCGACTACGTCACCGACCTCGGCTTCACCCATATCGAATTACTGCCGGTCACCGAGCATCCATTCGACGGTTCCTGGGGTTATCAGACAACCGGGCTGTACGCGCCGACGCAGCGCTTCGGCGAGCCGGATGATTTTCGCTACCTGGTCGACCGCTGCCATGAGGCAGGCCTTGGAGTGATCATCGACTGGGTGCCTGCACATTTTCCGCGCGACGAACACGGTCTGCGCCGATTCGATGGCACGGCATTGTATGAGCACGAGGATCCGCGCAAAGGCGAGCACGCGGACTGGGGCACCCTGATTTTCAATTTCGGCCGCCGCGAGATCATCAACTACCTGATCGGCAGCGCTCTGTACTGGATCGACGAATTTCACATCGACGCATTGCGCGTCGATGCCGTCGCCTCGATGCTGTATCTCGATTACTCACGCAAGGATGGTGAATGGCTGCCGAACGAACTCGGCGGCAATGAGAATCTGGAGGCCATCGACTTCCTGCGCCATCTGAATCGCGAAGTTCATCTCAGGGGCGCGATTACGTTTGCCGAGGAATCGACCGCCTGGCCGGGCGTTTCGCGTCCTGTCGAGTATGGCGGTCTCGGCTTCACCTACAAGTGGAACATGGGCTGGATGAACGACACTCTTTCCTATATGGCTGAAGACCCGGTACATCGCCGCTATCACCACGACAAGATGACGTTCGGGCTGGTGTACGCGTTCAACGAGAACTTCGTGCTGCCCTTGTCGCACGACGAAGTCGTGCACGGAAAACGCTCGCTGCTCGGGCGAATGCCGGGCGACGAGTGGCAGAAGTTTGCCAACCTGCGAGCCTACCTTGCCCTGATGTACTGCCACCCGGGGAAGAAACTGCTGTTCATGGGCGCGGAGTTGGCCCAGTGGCAGGAATGGAGCCACGAGCGGTCGCTGGACTGGCACCTGCTGCATCAGCCGCTGCACGGTGGTATGCAAAAGCTGGTGCGGGATCTGAACCGGCTGTACCGGGCGACGCCTGCACTGCACCAGGTGGATTTCGACCCGCAGGGTTTCGAGTGGATCGACTGGCAGGACCGGGACGCCAGCGTGCTGGCATGGCTCCGGCGCGACAGAATTGGCAATTTTGTGGTTTGCGTTGCAAACCTGACACCGGTGGTTCGCTACCATTACGCGGTCGGCGTGCCCCGGGGTGGCCCGTACATCGAACTCTTCAATTCCGACGCGGCTGCGTACGGCGGAAGCAATTCGGGGAATGCCGGCCGTGTCGAGGCCTCCCCGCAAGGCAGTCATGGCAGGCCATATACACTCTTGCTGACCTTGCCTCCGCTGGCCACACTGGTACTTGGCCCGGCCGAGGGCGTCACTTGATGGAGACGGGTTGATGGCTGTTTGTTCCGATGACAGTGCACGTATCGGGGATATCGAACTCCTGCAGGCGCCTGCGTTGCCGATGACCGCGGATGCGATCCTCGAGGACATGACGCATTATTTCTCGCGCCTGCTCGGCCGGCGCACCATTCGCACGCGCTCTCCATTCCTGTTCCAGTCCATCGTGTTTGCCATTCGCGATCGCTTGATGGAACGCTGGAACCGGTCGAACATGGCCGTCGAGCGCGGTGACAGCCGTGTAACCTGTTACCTGTCGCTCGAATTCCTGATGGGGCGCCTGCTGCGCAATGCGCTCCTTTGCCTGGATATAGAAGAAGAAACTCGCGAAGCCCTGAACCGGCTCGGCCTCGACCTCGAAGAGATACTGGATCGCGAACACGACGCGGGGCTCGGCAACGGCGGTCTCGGTCGCCTGGCAGCATGCTTCCTCGACAGCTGCGCAACCCTGAAGCTTCCGGTCGTGGGCTACGGCATACGCTATCGCTACGGGATGTTCCGCCAGCATATCGAAAACGGCGCCCAGGTCGAGGAGCCGGATCCCTGGTTGCGCGAGGGTTTTCCCTGGGAAATCGAGCGCTTCGAGTTCGCCCGCACCGTCAAGTTCGGCGGCTACACGACGTCGCACACGGACGAGCACGGCGAGTCGCATCACAGCTGGCTCGACACGCACGACGTGCTCGCCATCCCATTCGATATTCCCGTTCCCGGCTACCGCAACGGCATCGTCAATACACTGCGACTCTGGTCGGCGGCCGCAACGGAAGAATTCGATCTCGAAGAGTTCAATGCCGGCAGTTACGTGGACGCGGTTGCGGCAAAAAACGAAGCCGAGAACATCACCATGGTGTTGTACCCGAATGCCGCCAGCGAGAACGGACAGGAGCTGCGGCTTCGGCAGCAGTATTTCCTGGCATCGGCGAGCCTGCAGGATGTCCTGCGGCGCTGGTGCAAGCGACACGACGATTTCGACGCGTTTGCCGAACAGCACTGCTTTCAGCTCAACGATACGCATCCGGCCATTGCCGTACCGGAACTGATGCGCTTGCTGATGGACGAACACCAGCTCAGCTGGAACTCCGCCTGGGAAATTACCCGTTCGACCATGGCGTATACCAATCACACCCTCCTGCCGGAAGCCCTGGAGCAGTGGCCGGTCAACATGTTTCGGCGCTTGCTGCCGCGGATTCTCGAGATCATCTTCGAAATCAATACGCGCTTCCTGCAGGAGATCGGCCGGGCCTGGCCCGGTGAGCCGGATCGGCTCCG
>DATICC010000339.1:0-5267 GCA_035457045.1 Woeseiaceae bacterium
AGAGGCCATGATCCTGTCCAGCCGGATCGCCGTGATGGACAAGGGCCGCTTGATCCAGGTCGGGACACCGAAAGAGGTCTATGAGTATCCGAACTGTCGATTCGTCGCCGACTTCATCGGCAACATCAACATGTTCGAAGGAACCGTGGTCGATGTCGATGGCGACCGTGTCCGGGTCAACTGCAAGGATGCCGGCGGCGACCTCGTTGCGCTTTCCGACTCGCCGCCGGCAGCCGGATCGGCGGTCTGCGTCGCGGTGCGCCCGGAAAAAATATTCATCAGCCAGACCGAGCCTGAGAATTCGGAAGACACGCGCCTCGCCGGAGTGGTCGAGGATCTCGGCTACTTCGGCAACCTCTCGCTGTACCGAATTCGCCTCGAGGGCGGCCGGATAGTGCAAGTCAGTGCGCAGAACCGGCGCCGCTCGGCAGAGCGGTTCCTCGAGTGGGATGACAAAGTGTTCATTTCCTGGCGCCCGCGCAGCGCCGTACTGTTGACAGATTGAGCTGCCATTGTGAGCGCAGCAGCCGGACTTCGACGCGACCAACTCTGGCAGAAGCTTACCGTAGCCGTACCGTATGTCTGGCTGCTGGTATTTTTCCTCGCGCCCTTCGCCATCATCCTGAAGATCAGTCTTGCCGATCCGGTTATCGCGCAGCCGCCATTCACGCCGTTTTTCGACAGCCAGGGCGGGATCACCGCCTCGTCGGATAACTACTCGTTTCTCCTGACCGACAAGTTGTACGCCGTCACCTACCTGAAATCCGTTTTCATGGCGTTGGTTGCGACCCTGTTGTGCCTCGCGCTGGGCTTCCCGATGGCTTACGGCATCGCTCGTGCCGACGAGGGCACCCGAAACCTGCTGCTGTTGCTCATCGTGCTGCCGTTCTGGATTTCGTTCCTGCTGCGCGTCTATGCCTGGATGGGCCTGCTGAACAATTACGGTGTGATCAACAACGTGCTGATGTGGTTGCAATTGATCGACAAGCCTATTGCATTCATGTACACCGACTTCGCTATCTACATCGGGCTCGTTTATTCCTACCTGCCGTTCATGGTCCTGCCGCTCTACGCGACCCTCGAGCGCATGGATCTCGATCTCGTCGAGGCGGCACAGGACCTCGGCGCCAGGCCGTCGCAGGCATTCTGGGACGTGACCTGGCCACTGGCACGACCAGGCGTCATCGCCGGCTGCCTGCTGGTTTTCATCCCGGCGATGGGCGAGTACGTCATTCCCTACCTGCTCGGCGGCCCTGAGTCGCTGCTCATCGGCAGGGTCCTGTTCGATGAATTCTTCGTCAACAGGGACTGGCCGCTGGCCTCCGCCGTGGCCATCGTGCTGCTGCTCATCCTGGTCGTGCCGATCGTCTTCCTGCAGCGCAGCCAGGCGCGTGACGCGGAGGGCCACGCATGAAACGCCGCTCCCGGTTCATTTTGTCGGTGCTGGCTTTCGGTTACGCCTTCCTGTACCTGCCGCTCGCATCCGTCATCGTGTACTCGTTCAACGACTCGAGACTCGCGACGGTCTGGGGCGGATTCTCGACGCGCTGGTACGGCGAGCTGCTGCAAAACGACCAGGTACTGGACTCGGCTTTTCTCAGCCTGCGCATTGCGTTGACGGTCGCAACGCTCGCGACCATTTTCGGCACGATGGCAGGCATGGCGCTGTCACGTTTCGGCCGCTTTCGCGGCCGCACGCTGTTCAGCGGCATGATCACCTCGCCGATGGTCATGCCGGAAGTGATAACCGGCCTTTCGCTGCTGCTGCTGTTCGTCAGCCTGCAGCAACTGGTCGGCTGGCCGGCGCAACGCGGTTTCGGCACGATAACCATCGCCCACACGACCTTCGCCATGGCATACGTGGCCATCATTGTTCAATCGCGACTGAGCGCAATGGACGAGTCGCTGGAGGAGGCGGCAATGGATCTCGGCGGCCGGCCGTTGCGGGTGGTATTCGACATCACCCTGCCGCTGATCGCTCCGGCGATGATCGCCGGCTGGCTGCTGGCATTTACCTTGTCGCTCGATGACCTCGTGATCTCGAGCTTCGTCTCCGGACCCGGTGCAAGCACCCTGCCGATGCTTATCTTCTCCAAGGTGAAGCTCGGCGTGACCCCGGACATCAATGCGCTGGCAACGCTGATCATCCTGTTCGTGTCGAGCGGCGTACTGATCGCCTGGTGGGTCTCCCGCAACCGGGCACAGTGACCGGAATTCGCGGACCCTGGGATTCGCCTTTCACGGGCTTGCGCTGCAGGAGCCTGCATTGCAGGCGACGCGATGGTGGGAACCGTGCTTGACGCCGGCGCCGCGTCGCTGGCTTCTGGTTCGCGCGCTTCACAGGCTTCGGGCTTGCGCTGTAGGAGCCTGCACTGCAGGCGACTTCATTATACTGGCACCGCACCGACTGGCACTGCACCGGTACGCCCTTCTCACTCGGAAAAAATTCTAACTCGCTCGAAGGGCGTACCGGTGCAGTGCCAGCCGGTCTGCTAACCGCGGAGTTGTTTCAGGATCCAGTCTACGTAGATGCCTTCGGCTTTTTCCATGCCGGAGAACCGGCCGGGCCTGTAGTAGCGTGAATTGACGCCCTTCCAGTTGTTGACGATGATCTTCTCGTCGGCGTAGGTGGTGACGTCCCAGAGCCACATCAGCTCGTTGCGGTCGTAGTCCTTGCCCTCGACGGCGTCGCCACGCACGAGCCAGTAGATCTCACACTGGCAATGATCCTTGTCGACCGGTGTAAACACGTACGCAACGACGTGGTCACTGTATGCCAGCAGGAACGAGAAGGGGCCGAAGGAAAAGTCCGACGCACCGCCATCGTAGTCCTTGATGTTGCCGAGCAACGGGGCAATCGGTTTTCCGTCCCTGCTGCCGGTGACATAGCCATCGAACATGGCCGTGCGGCCGTAGCCGTAACCCTGTTCGCCGGGCCGCGCTTTGGTGTCGATGTGGTCAACGAACAGGTTCTTGATGCCGCAGGCCTCCATCTTGCCCAGCATCTTTCCCTGCACCCGCTCGCGCTTCGCCGGATCGAGCATCAGGGTGTGCATTTTTGCATAGTCCGGGTGAGCGGTGGCGCAGTGGTAGCATTCCTGGTAATTCTCAATCGCCAGTTTCCAGTTGGCAGCTATCGGATAGGTCTTCTGTGCTGCAACTTTAAGATTCGGGAAATCGAAAATAGCCATTGCCTCGGCGAGATCACGTTTTGCTCCCTCGAGGGACGGAGGGTTCTCGCAAAACGCGATGAACAGCAGACCGTGGACGATGTCCAGTGACACGGTGTGCAGCGAGTACTCTTCCTTGTGAAAATCGTCCGGCATGTTGCGCGCCGCCAGCAATTTGCCGTCGGTGTCATACACCCAGCCATGGTACGGGCACTCGAACTTTCGCGTGTTGCCGCTTTGCTCCAGGCAAACCAATGAGCCACGGTGCCGGCACACATTGGCAAATGCTTTCAGTGTTCCGTCCCTGCTTCGCACGATGATCGCCGATTCGTTCGCTACCTTGACGACGCGAAAATCACCCGCGTTCGGCAATTGCGACTGATGCCCGGCAAGGATCCAGTTCTTCGTAATGATGCGATCGAGCTCGAGCTGATAGATTTCAGAATCGGTATAGAAGCGCCGATCGAGCGACCAGCCGGGTTTCTGGCTTGCGATGAGCTCTGCGATCGATGTTTTCTGCCCGGAATTGATGCTGTTCATAACGACTGTTCCGCAGATCATGCCCGACTAATTCGGGCTGGCACGATATCACAGCGCTACGGAATTGCGTCAAGCGAATGCGTCAGAATATGGAACCGGAATGCATTGAAAATGTTTCGTTTTTCGAAACAGCAATTGCAAGTCATTGATTATCGTATGTTGCGAAATCTGGCGCTGTACGCAATCGCAATCAGTGCCGGGATTACGATCAGTGATGCAATGCTTGCCGTTACGCCCGGATTGGAAAACGTCAGACCCGAGTCCGGCATCAATTCAGAGCCGAAAAAGAACAAAACGAAATGTATTGCCAGGGCGAGTATTGAACCTGTCCACACGAGGCCGAGCGGCACGATGCGGAACAGCACACCCAGCAGCAAAGGTGGTGCGGCGGCTGCGGTCAGGCCATACACGCCGACCTGCCCGAAGATTCCCAGCAAGCGCGGTGGCTGCAGGTTGATGAGGAACGCGGCAATGGCAATGAACACCAGGACCACGTGACTGATTTTCAGCGCCAGTGCCATGCGTCTCTCCGGGTCCAGCGACCGGTCGTTCGCGAATACATTCAGTACCAGGTCGTTGGCCGTGATCGTCGCCATCGATACCAGCAGACCGTCCAGCGTGGACATCGCCGCCGCCAGCAAAACGACACTGACTATGGTGAATACCCATTCGGGAAACACCGTCTTCAGGAATACGGTCATGACCAGGTCCTGGCGGAATTGCCCTGTCTCGAGATCGATCAGCGACGGTTCCGGGACCACGAGGTGGGCGAAGAACCCGGCGCTGCCGAGCAACTGGAACAGGATGAATATGGCAGCAAACACCAGCAGGTATTGTCTCACCTCGGTATCGTTCTTTACGTACAACGCTTTGGTGAGAATATGCGGTTGGCAGACGATGACTGCACCCACGACGAAACCCGCCACGAACACGGAGAACCAGTCGTTGAACAACACACCGTCGGGCTTGATCAGATCGAGCAGGTGAGGATCCGACAGCGCCAGCCTTTCGAACAGCGGCGCGGTGCCGGTGAACGCCAGCTTCACGCAGGCGCCGAGTATGAGGATGGTGACACCGATCATCAACGACCCCTGCAGGACGTTGGTCAGCACGTGCGCATACGTTCCACCAATGAAAACGTACCCGGTGACAAACACCAGTGTGATCACAAGTGCCATCGTGTTTGAAATGCCAAGCAGCGACTGCATCACGATCGAGATGCCGCCGACCAGCAATACGACGAAAGCGAAGGACAGGAGATTGAGCAGGGAAAAGTAAAAGGCGAAACCGCGTGACTGGTAACGTTTGCCGATCCAGTCGGGAATGGTCAGCGCCCTGCTCTGCTCACCAATTCTGCGAAACTGGAACGACAACACGTAGAGCATCGTGAGGAACCCGACCGCAACGCCGACAACCATGTGAAACCAGGCGGAGAACCCATCGACGTAGACAAATCCGGGGTTGATGATGAACGTCGACGCGGATGCGGTGCTTGCGGCCAACGTGATGCCGACGATGACCGGATGTATGTCCTTGTTGCCGAGCGCGAAGCTGCTG
>DATICC010000340.1:0-4369 GCA_035457045.1 Woeseiaceae bacterium
ATGCCGAACAGCACCGGAAACCGGCTCAAGGCGCTGGCAACCGCGTTCATGGAGGGCAGAAAAAAAGAGGCACCCCGAAGGGTACCTCTTTCCAGAGCCAGTTGCTTCTTGTTAGATACCGCGGCAGGAACCCGGCAGGTATTTCGAGGGGAGGTCTGTGCCCCCACCGCCTGCGCTGCCGCACGTCCAGCCGAAGAGGCCGCTGCCCATGTTGCCACCCGGGGCCGTGGTCGCTGGTGTTCCCGAAGACGCCAGCGGCACCAGTGACACGAACTTGCCGTTTACGTCCGTGTTGATGCCTGTGACCTTCGCCTTGATCAAACCGTTGGCATCGGTCGTAAGCTCCTCCACATACTTCGTACGGATGGGTTGCGGGCTACCAGCTTCACCACAGCCCCACAGGTTCACCCCGGGAGGCGTGCCGCCGGTCTGATACACCTCGGTGATGGTCGTGCGACAGGCGCTCATCGCCAGGATCACCTCGGACATCTTCGCCCGAACGGTGTAGTCCTGGTACGCCGGCAGCGCAACCGCTGCCAGAATGCCGATGATCGCGACCACGATCATCAGTTCGATCAGCGTGAAGCCCTTCTGTAGGTAACGCATTTGGTGCTCCTTTCTTGAGTTAACCCTTGAAAAAACAAGCAATTCTCATTGCTCGCGAGCGTAGGTAACGCAAGTACTGTGCCAATCCAGCATGGTCGGCGTAACCGTGATTGATTACCGCAGAATGACTCTGACATCGGTATTTTCACCGCAGTTGGTCGATGCACGTTAAAGGGCGACTCCCTGCCCCGTCACTATGTGACGTAAATCGTCACTTCTCGGGGGGCGATTCGGGCGCCGCTCATAGCGCGAAACACGCGAACTCATGATCGGCGTTACATGTAGCCGCTTGCGTGGCGAAACTCAGGTTCCACGTGTGGCCTTCACCAAGAACTCTTCCAGCGCCCGTATCGGCGCAAGGTCTGCAAAAAGTACGTGGCGGGATGCTTCGATACGTTCTCGGACATGCTTGCGATATTCGTGATCGCGCACGAGCCTGACCGCCAGCGCGACGTAGTCTTCTTCCGACTGCGCGACCAACTCCGACAGACCCATTCGCCTCAAGATGCCGCTCGCCAGCCTTCCACGCATGAAAAGCCCCTCGCGCGTCACGATCGGCAGGCCGCAATCCACGGACTGCGCGGCGGTGTTGAAACCGGAGAATCCAATGGTATCCAGAAAAACTTCGGAGCGTTTCAGCAGTCCGTAAAATCCCGGCCGGTCCTGCCACGGGATGAAACTGACGAAATCATCAAAGTCGAGCTCACTCCGGGCAAACGCGGCTTCAAGCCGCGAGCGCACCTTTTCCCACGCACTGTTGAGCCGGGACTTGAAGAAGATGAACCGGCATCGGCCCAGCGCGCGAGCAATCTCGATGATGACCGAATCGTGCTGCGGCGCGTACTTGAACGGCATGCCGGGGCAAATCAGCAGGGGGGCATCGGTATCGATGCCCAGGCTGCCCAGGTCGACACCGACCGCGGCAACCGGCGAAGGCTGATAAAAGCATCCGAGATGAGGTAACGCAATGAGCTGTTCGGTGTAGTTTTCCTGCGCGTTGGCCGGCTCGAAGTCTTCGGCGGACAGGTAATAATCGATTGTCGGCAGCCCGGTAGTCTCGGGGTGTCCCCAGGCGGCCGCCTGGATCGGAGCGAGCCGCAAGCTCGCCAACCTTGCCGTCATCGGATCCATTCCGATTTCAGGATAGATTAGAACGTCGGGTTGCTGGCTGATGATGGCATCCACCCACGATCGTAATCCGTGCTTTCGTTCCTCGAAACGCGACGCGCAAGACTTCGCAAACTGCGTCTCCTGGTCCTGCTCCACTCCCAGATAGAATGCATGAAGGCTAAAGCGCGCGCGATCGAGCTGCTGGAACCAGCCTTTGAGGATGGCATTCCAGACCGAATGGTTCCGAAAATACTGGGATACGATCCCGACACGGACGACGCCGGTGGAGCCATGTTTCCGTGGCTGAGCAAAGGCTTGCCGATCGAACCACTCGGCCATCAGTCGAGTGCAGAGCCTGCCGTAGCGTTGCAGCAGTTCCCGGTTGTTCGCCTCCTGATACGCGAGACTGAACGGTTGGTGGGCGCCCACGACGTCAGCGCCTTGCGGCGCGCGAGTCGCGTCGAACCAACGGTCCAGGTTGTCCAATTCCGTTGAGAATGCCGACCTCGCTCGAACCTGATCAGCTTCCACGCTATAGACCGCCGGCAGCTGGGACATCGCGAACGCCCAGCGCGCGAGGGCGAATTCGGGGTTGAGCGACACCGCTTTGCGAAAAGAATTGAGGGACTCCTCGTGCCGATCTTCGTCGTCGAACAGCTGTCCCAGGCAGTAGTACGCTTCGGCAAAGTCGGGCTTGAGCTCGATGACTCTCTTAAAACAGGCGACGGCTTCGTTGCGCCAGGCTAGATCCCGGTAGGCAATCCCCAGGTTGTAGTGGGCATCGAGGAAATCGGGCCTGAGCTGCAAGGCCCGCCGGTAGCAGGCGATGGCGTCATCCAGCCTGCCCAGTGATCTGAAGGCATTACCCAGATTGAGGCGCGCAGCCGGGAAATCAGGCTGGAGCTCGAGCGCTCTGCGGAAGCAGGCGACTGCTTCTTGCGTGGCACCCTGGTCAAGAAGCCGGTTGCCCAGATCAAAGTGAATTTCGGCGACGCCGGGAGCCAGTGAGGCGGCCTTCTGATAGCAAGCAACGGCGTCCTCCGGCCTGCCCTGGGCGTCTAACGCCTTGCCCAGACCGATATGCGCGTCGACATAGTCCGGCGTGAGCGCGAGCGCCTTCTGGTAAGCAGCGGTCGCGTCGGCAAGCCGGCCAGCCTTGCGCAAAACAACCCCGTAGTTATACCAGGCGCCCGCAACGTCGGGTCGCTGCTGCAGTGCGACCTCCAGAGCAGTTACCGCGGCAGCGAGGTTCCCCTGCAGATCGTAGACGTTGGACAGGACGATGCTTGCCTCCGGGAACTCGGGCTTGCGCTCCAGGGCGGCACCAAGCAATCGTTCGGCGCGCGCCAGTTCCCCGCGCGCGGAGAGCAGCTTGGCGAGGTTGTAGTTTGCGTAGGCGTCTGAGGGATCGCACGCGAGCGCCATTTCGTAGGACTTGAACGCGCCCTCGGCATCGCCAACAGCTTCAAGACCGATGCCGAGGTTGAGATGTGCTCTGGCGTAACCGGGGGCTGCACCCACTGCCCTGCGATAAAACTCGCACGCCTCGCGCAATTTGCCGTCGTTCTCCGCTCGATTTCCTTCCGCAATGAGGGAATCGGCGGTCTCATATGGCGGAGCCGGGGATGCAGCGCGCTGCGCGGGCGCCCCCCCGAAAGGCACCAGCCGTTTCAGTAACTCACGCAGCATCGCCGTAGCAGGCTCATTGCTTGCGCTCCCCGCTCTCGCACCAATGGCGCCACATCTGCCGGTAGGCCGCTTCCAGATCACGCACAAACCTGTCCTCGTCCATGAGCGGCGACTGGCGCATTTTTTGGCGCAAAGACTTGCGAAGCCTGATAAGCGTCTCCTTGTCGCGGCCGAATTCCACGGCCAGCCGCACGTAGTCCTCGGGGGTCACCGCGATCCACTCGCTAAGACCGGCCGTCGTCAATATGCTGGCGGCGCTGCGCGAGGATGGCCGGAACCCGGCGACCGTGACCACCGGGACACCCATCCACAATGCATCGCACGTGGTCGTGCCTCCACTGTAAGGCATCGTATCGAGCGCGATGTCCACGGAATCGAAGGCGCGGAAATAATCGTCGAGCGAAACGTACGGCAGGACCGAAATCCTCGCCCGGTCAGCCCCGGGACCCGCGAGATCTGCCACCAGGTCGCTTTGAGCGCGCCCGGCCTCAACGCCGAGAATGACCAGACGGGAATCGGGCAATCGCTCGAGGATCTCGGCCCAGAGCCTGCGGGCCGCGCGGGAAATCTTGAGCGCCTGGTTGAACGAACCGAAGGTGACGTAGCCATTGCGCACGCACGGAGGCGACTCCGCGCACGCAGCCGATACGAAGGGGCGGTAGCACCATTGGCTGTGCGGAAGCCGAACCAGGGTCTCGGTGTGGTGACGGTCGGTTAGCCCTGGCGGATCGGCATAGCGGTCGGTAATGCGGTACCGGATGCGCGTCATGCCGGTGGTGTTCAGATATCCAAGCCAGGTCGCCTGGACGGGCGCCGGTTGCTTCGCGAAAACCGCGAGTTGCGGAATTCCCGCATGCCCGCCCAGGTCGACCAGGATATCGATACCATCGCGGTTGATCACATCGCCCAGCTCGGAATGGGACAGGGAGCCTGAATCACGCCAGACATCGGCGTGGGAAGACAG
>DATICC010000341.1:0-8214 GCA_035457045.1 Woeseiaceae bacterium
TTGGTATCCAGGAAGTTGCGAAAGAGCTGTGCCCAGTGCTGCGCCGCGGCGTTCACTTCGTCCGCATTGGCAGTTCCGTCCTCGGCAAGGTCGATCTGCGGCGATTTCTCGGTGTCAGCGGCTCGCAACAGCAAGGCATCCGAAGCGGAGTCTCTCATTTCGATCATGAAAGTCAGTTTTCCTGGTTCGAGGATCCGGTTGACGTCCCGGCTGATGTCCGGCAGATCGGCCGCCGTGGCGCTTCGCAGGTCCACGAGCGATGCCTTCACCTTCATCACGTCTGCAGACGGCCGGGTCACAATCTCGTAACCCTCGATCTTCGAACGGAAGGCGTCCTGGAACGCCGACCTGACCCGCTTGAGGTCAGCCTCGCTCGGCGCGGCCTGCGTCGGATAGAAAATTCCCATCTCCTCGACCATCAGGCGACGGTACTTCGAGAAGTCGGCGTTGTCGCCGACGTAGGCAATGTCGACGTTCGGATTCTGCACGGGGCGAAAACTTTCGTAGGTGGTCGTGGTGCAGGCGGCCGCCATCAGCAGTGTCGCCAGAAAAGCTCCCACTGGCCTGGCCGTTCGCGCGGTTCGTGAATCCGTTTGTGTGTGCATGTATACCGTCAGCTCGTCTTCAGGCATCCGCTACAGGCGCAGCGTTGCCGACAAGGGGTTGTGGTCCGACGATTCTACCCTCTCAGTGGTCGCATCGAGCGGCGACAGGCCCCGCACATAGATATGATCGAGAGGATTGCCGAACATGGTCGCGCGATAATCATCGTCGAACGCAAGCGACACCAGCCCGAGCTCCGTTGCCATGTCGGCAACGATGTCATTGCGCCGCTTGCGCCAGGTATTGAAATCCCCGGAGACGATGATCGGGCCGTCATGCGATTCAAGCACTTCGCGCACCTGCGCGAATTGCCTCTCGAAAGCCCCGAGGCCCATGGAAAAGTTCACGGCGTGGATATTGACCACGACGAGTGTCTCATCGGTCGAGGTCAGGCCGTATTCGCTGATGTTCGTCGCCTTGGGTGTACGTAACAACGGCTCGAAATTCACGAAGTTGCATTGGGCTATCGGCTTGCTGCGGCTCATCGTCAGCACGCCGCTGATGGCGCCAGGTTTCTGGTAGCCCGGAGCGAAGGACCAGTAACGGCTGCCGTCGATGGCGTTGATCGAGTCCTCACGCAATGACAGCTCCTGCACCAGCACCAGGTCCGTGTCACCGGTCAAGGCGAGGAAATCGCGCTGCCAGTCGAGGTGGCTGTTCTTCCGCACGTTCCAGCTGACGAGCCGGATACTGGCGGCGTCGAGTTCCGGCGACTCAGGAGCCGCCGTACCCCGAAGCATTGCCTGGCAGTTCGCGACCTCGGTCCGAGGGGCCGGGCCGGCGTACCCGGACACGGTCGCGACCTCGTGGCCGGCACAGGATGCGAGCAGCATGAGCAAGACCGGCGCGATGCCGGCTTGCGCGGTCCGAATTGCCAATTCCATGCTGTTTCCTCGCATTGCAAGTCCTTGCTGCATCTCCGGTCTTCCCGCACTTACGATCGCAAAGTCTACCTGCAGTCCCGGCCTGCAACCATGTCCCGGTGACGCAGAGGCTTGTTCGACGGCGGCGCTTTGCACCCACAGACGCAAGCGCCAAACATAAGACCCTTCAGACCGGCAAAACCGGCTTGCGTTGCTTTGCCTGCGGTGGTCTTCGGGGAGACCCGCAGGCGCACGGCCATCAGCGGCCGCTGTAATGGAGCAGAACCGCACCCAGAGCCGACCAGGCGGCAACGATGGCCCATTCGTAAGGCCATGCCAGTGCCGCCGGGCTGAAAGGCAGGTACAGGCAGCCGAGCGCCAACGACAAAAGGAGCGCCGCAAAGCCGGTCAGTCGCCAGCGCCTGACAGCATAAGGGCGTGCCATCTGCGGCTCGCGATAGCGCAGGACGATGAAAGACAGGGCGACGAAAGCATAGGCCACCACGATGCCAAGTCCGCCGGCATTCACCAGCCAGACCATCGCCGGCCGACCGAAAAGCGGCGCTATGACCGAGATCGCGCCGATCAGCAGGATGGCGTTGTGCGGCGTGTTGAACCTGGGATGCAGGCGGCCGAAAGCGGCCGGGAGTTGCCCTGCCCTGGCCATGGCAAAGAGCGCACGGCTGCCACCGACCAGGAACGCGTTCCAGCTTGTAAGGATGCCGGCGATGCCGCCGATCACCGCCAGCTTGCCGGCCCAGCTTCCGCCGAGCACGGCAACTGCCGCATCCGCGGTGGGCAGGGTTGCGGCGTTGCGCTGCGCTGCGTCAAGGCTGCCCGACACGGCCCATATGATCAGGCAATACCAGGCGATCGCGACGATGATCGACAGCATCAGCGTCGTGCCGATGTCGCGAAACGGCATGTCCGTTTCCTCCGCCGACTGCGGTATGACGTCGAAGCCGACGAACATGAACGGCACCATGACCAGTACGCCCAATATCCCCGCGACACCGTGATCGAAGTAGGGCTGCATGTTGGCGAGAGAGCCCGATCCGAGTGCGCCGCCCGCGAGCGTCAGGCCGACGAGCAGGATCACCACCGTGACCAGCAACTGCAATCGCGCTGCCGTACGGATGCCGATGATGTTGATAACGGTCATGACCATGGCAGCGAAGACCCCGGTCAGTACCCAGGTGAGTTTCACGTCCCAGCCGGCGACCGTCCACAGGCGGCCGCGCGCGAACCCCGGTACGAGGTACTCGATCACGGTCGGCAACGCGACCGCTTCGAATGCGACCACCGATGTGTAGCCGAGCAGGATCGCCCAGGTGCAGACGAACGCGGCCAGTGGTCCCAATGCACGATGTGAGTACACATGTTCGCCGCCAGCCTGCGGCATGGCCGCTGCCAGTTCTGCGTAAGTGAAACCGACGAAAATGACGGCAACGCCGCCGGCCAGGAACGCGAGCATCGCGCCGAGACTGCCGGCTGCCGCGATCCAGTGCCCGCTCAAGGCAACCCAGCTCCAGCCGATCATGGCGCCGAAAGCCAGGGCAAAAACTTCCTTGCGCCGGATGACGCGCAGCAGTTGTGCGTCGGCCATGACCAGGACCCCCGATAGTTGCTGGCATCGAGTGTCGCAGATTCATCCTGCGACTGGCCATCCCGCAGCCGGCGACAGGAGTCCGGGCGCCGGTTATGCTGCCGCCCATGCGTCTCGGTAACTGTTGAAATGCCGGTCGAACTGGATCTTTGGCACCTCGCGGCAGGCCTCGGCCTGTTCCTTTTCGGCATGCACCATCTCGAGAATGCCTTGCAGGTGCTTGCAGGCCGGTCCTTCAAGGTATTCCTTCGTGAACACACGTCCCGCCCGGTCAAGGGCGTGTTTGCCGGACTGCTCACGACCGTTGCCCTGCAAAGCAGCAGCGTGGTCAGCCTGCTGGTGCTCGCGCTGGTCGGTACCGGGATCGTGTCGCTCGCCAGCGCGATTGCGATCGTTCTAGGCGCCAACCTCGGATCGACGGCGACCGGGTGGATAGTCGCCAGCATCGGCTTCAAGCTGGACATCGAAGTGTTGTCATTGCCGCTGATCACGGCCGGCGGCCTCGGTGTTGTCTGGTCAGCGGCCGGCAGCCGGCGTCTCGGGATGAGCCAGCTCCTTGTCGGCCTGGGCCTGCTCTTTCTCGGACTCGATTTCATAAAGTCGGGCGCAGCTACGGCAACGGCGATGTTCGATCCGCAGGCCCTGGCCGCTTATCCATTGATCGTGTTTCTGCTGGCCGGCTTCCTGGTAACGGCCATCGTCCAGGCCAGCTCGGCGACCATCATGATTGCGCTGAGCGCCTTGTACGCATCGGCGATCACGCTGGAGTCGGCCGCTGCAGTGGCAATCGGTGCGGATCTCGGTACCACGCTGACTGCCGTGCTGGCGGCGCTTGCCGGTACGGTGGCGAAAAAGCGCGTGGCACTCGCGATCGTCATTTTCAACGTCGTGACCAACACCATTGCGTTCCTGGCCCTGGGACCGCTGCTGTTCGTCGTTACCGGCTTGATCGGCATAAGCGATCCGCTGTTTGCGCTGGTTGCATTTCACAGCCTGTTCAACCTGCTCGGCATCCTGCTGTTCCTGCCATTCATCGGCTGGCTGTCCCGCTGGCTGGAGGGCCGGCTGACCACGGAGAAGCACGCGCTCCTGCGCCACATCAAAAAGAGCGATGCGGCCGTGCCGGAAGCCGCCATCGAAAACCTGTCGCGGGAAACCTTTCGCCTGATCGACCAGGCCGCTGCACTGAACCAGCTCAGCCTTGGCCTCAGGCCTTACCGGACGTTTTATACCAGCAGCGAAGACAGGCGCGATGTGCGCGTCTTCGAGCACGATGCCAATCAGGATGTTTGCTACACCGAAATCAAGCAACTCGAAGGCAGGATTCTCGCGTTCGCGCTTGCCATGCAGGCACAGCCCTTCGATCCGAGCGTATCCGCCCGCCTCAACCAGATAATTCCATCGATCAGGAACGCCGTGCACTCCGCGAAGAGTATTCGGGATACCCAGCATGACCTGCGGCAGTTTCGAGAGTCGGCGAACGACCAGTTCAACGAATACTACGACCGCTTTCGTTCCCTGGTCCGGGACTTCTACGATGCGTACGATGCCCTGCGCAACGCCAGCCAGCCGGCGCATTATTTCGAGCTGTTGACCAGCCTGAAGGCCCGCAATGAGTCCCTGCACCGCAGCATGCATGCCAACATCTACCGGGAGGTTGCAGCCGGCATGCTGTCCGAGGCCGAAATATCGACCTTGCTGAACGTGAACCGCGAGATCTACGTCTCCGGGCAGAATCTCCTCGCCGCCCTTGCCGATGCCCTCCTCGACCCGCAGCGCGCGGCGGATTTCGCAGGTATACCGGGTACCGGGTAAGGGTATATCCGGATGCCATTCCGCCGGCAACGGCCGCAGGATGGCGCAAGGGAATACGGAGTTTCGGTGGCAACCCATGCAAAGGAACGTCGCCTCGATCCTCGCCGAGCTGCGCCAGGACCACAAGAACATGATCAGACTGCTCAACCTCCTCGAACGCGAGTCACATCGCATTCAGGCGGAGCAGGATGCCGACTTCGAACTGATGCAGGACGTCATGCATTACATGACGGTTTATCCGGACGCCGTGCATCATCCCAAGGAGGACCGCATCTACGCTGAACTGAAAAAGACGCGGCCAGAGCTCACCGGCGGCTTCTCACGAATCACTCTTGACCATCGGGCCATTGCAGAACAGGGATTGCGTTTGCGTAACGACATCGATCTGATCCAGGCCGGCGCCATGGTGAAGCGGGAAGCCGTGGTCAAGGACGCTTTGTCCTATGCCAATACGCTGCGAAACCACATGCAATGGGAGGAGCTCGACCTGTTTCGTCGTATCGAGGAAATGATCAGGAGCGGTCACACGGCCCTTAAAAAAGATGACTTTCCCATTGCAGCCGACCCGGTCTTCGGCGCAAGGCTGGAACGCCGATTCGAGCGCCTGTTCGAAAAAATCGACGGCGCCTGATTGCCGCCGCTGCACAGGCACGGCGTCCCGGAAGCCCTAGCGAGCTTGCGGTGCAAGTTCCCGCTGGCGCATCCCGGATGCCGCGAATCCATCCACTTCGCCGCCCAGCGGCCAGAGCACGAGCACGCGCGCACCCTCCGGCGACAGCGTCTTGTGCACGACATGGTCAGGTGCCCGCACCACGCCGGTCATGCCCGGCGACAGCACATGCATCTCGCCGTTGACGATGTGCCCGAGTTCGCCTTCGATGACATAAATTATTTCCAGCTCGTGCACATGGGATTCTCCCTCGGCGCCCGGCGGGAAGAAGATTTCCGCGACTTCAGCCCCCGCGCTGCCAAGATTTTTCTCTTCGACGAGCACCTTGATCGTGCCGGTGCCGGTCCCGGTGTCCCATTCGAACTGCCGCGTGCCGGATGACTCGATCTCGTAACTTTCGTAAGCGGCGGGATCGGCGGGCGTTTCAGCACCGCATCCGCATACCGCGACGGTTACCGCGGACCATGCGCCCGCCCGTTTCAATGCCTGAGTTTTCATAGCCTGTCCTTACAGTTCGAAGACTATCCTGCCGTTGACCACGGTCATGAGAATCCGGCCTTGCAGGATATCCCCGGGACTCTCGGTGGCGAGAAGAAACGGGTCGATATCCATGACCGTCAGATCCGCCCAACGTCCTTCTTCAATGATTCCCGTCTGGTCCTCGCGAAAGCTCGCGTAGGCCGACCAGTTGGTGTAAGCGCGTATCGTTTCTTCCGCGCTCAAGGCCTGTTCCGCGTGCCAGCCGCCCTCGGGCTGCTGGTTCTTGTCCCGGCGAGTAATCGAGGCATACATGCCGTAAAAAATGTCGTGATCCGAACCCGGGTTGTCCGAATTGAAAGTCAGTGCCGCGCCGTTCTGCCGCAGTGTCCGCCACGCGTAGGCGCCAAGTATGCGTTCCGGGCCGACGCGATCTTCCGCCCACGCCATGTCTTCGACGGCATGCGGCGGCTCCATCGATGCGATCAAACCGAGCTTGCCGAGCCGTGTGAGGTCATCCGGATGCATCACCTGCGCGTGCTCGATGCGATGCCGGTTCCTGCGCGTCGCCGGGTCGGATTTGAAAACGGCCTCGAGTATGTCGATCGACTCGCGATTGCCGGCATCGCCGATGGCATGGATCGCAATCTGGAATCCCTTCCGCATCGCTTCCGCATTCAGCGCCTGGTTGAACCCGTATTCATCGCCGCTCACGCCGCGATGTCCGGGCGCATCGGAGTAGTCGTAGAGCAGGCGGGCGCCCCGCGAACCGAGAGCGCCGTCGTAATAGGCCTTGACCGTACGGGTCACGAGGAAGCTGTCATTGTCGGAGTCCGGACCCTTCGCGATCCACTTTCTCATGAGCTCCTCGTCACGCAGCGACAGCATTGCGTAAACGCGAACCGGCAGCCGGTCCCCGGCTTCCAGCTGTTCCAGCACCGCCATCTCCCGCGATTCGAGTCCGGCGTCGTGCACCGCGACGTAACCGTCTTTCGCCATGCGGTTCAGCCCGGCGAGGACATTGTCGATCAGCGCATCGTGTGACGGTTCCGGGATCGCGTTTCGCAGCAGCGGCACGGCCCGGTTCAGGAACAGGCCGTTCGGCTGTCCGTCGGCACCGAGGCGCATCTCGCCTCCGGCCGGTACCGTCGTCGTCGCGCTCAGCCCGGCTTCATCCAGCGCCATCTGGTTGGCCCAGCCGGCAAAGCCATGCAGGCTCGCCAGGAAGACCGGGTGACCGGGAACCGCGGCGCTCAGCAACGCCTTGTCAGGGTAGCGATTGGCCCAGGCGCCCTCGTCCCATCCGGCGCCGAGTATCCACTCCCCCTTCGGCACCGACTTCGCCCGCTCGGCGACTCGCGCCACGGCTTCTTCCTCGGTTTGCACGTCCACCAGGTTGACGCGCTCGAGATTCGCGCCGAGTTCGAATACGTGGGTATGCGAATCCACGAGTCCCGGGATCACCGTGGCACCGGCCAGGTCGACCACGCGGGTGGCCGGCCCCTGATACCCGAGTGCATCCCCGCTTGCGCCGACGAACGTGATTTCGCCTCCGGTGACGACGACCGCCTCGGCATCCGGCCGCCAGCCCTGGGCATCGTAAGGCGCACCCCGCGCGGGCGTTCCATCGCCCGCAGGCTCGTTCCAGTCCAGCGTATAGACGCGCGCGTTGGTGAGGATCAGGTCTGCGCCGCCGGCTCCCGGCTCCTCCGTTGAGCACGCGATGAGGAAAACGAGTGGTAGCAGCCCGTAGAGCCGTTTCAGGTATTGCATAGGATTCCCGCCCGATGGATCTTTGCCGCGACGTTAGCGCAGCGACCCGGAAAAATCGACAGGACGAACGGTATGTCGCAGCTCCCGCCGGCGACAGATCTTCAACCTGCGGCTTCTGCGGCCTGCGCTTGCCTTTGGCGATTCACGGTCATGCGATCGTACAGATCCGTGATTGCCCTGCTGCCGGTGCGCTCGCAGAGAAACGGGAAGACCGCGTGCAGGGCACAACAGACTGCGGCATATATGAGGCTGCCGCTGAAGCCCATCGCCGCCATGAAATGCTGGCCATAGGTCTCGCCGACGCTTGCCGGGTGTTCGGTGAATTTGCTGCGTATGGACATCTGCCATCCTCCATGCCTGACATTATTATCGGCAGGAATTGGGTAAACATTGTTGCTTTTTGTAGT
>DATICC010000342.1:0-10753 GCA_035457045.1 Woeseiaceae bacterium
ACTGACGACGACAAGGACATGACCGTTACGGATACGCCGCCTTTCCATCCGTTCCTGCCGCCCGAGATCCTGGCCGGTGCGCCGGTGTCCGTTGCTGACGAACAGGAAAGCTGGGACTTGAGTCTGATGTTCGCGGTCAACGAGGATTTCAACCTGTTTGCACGCGTCGCCAGCGGCTTCCGGGCGCCGACGATCCAGGGCCGCAACATTGCCTTCTTCGACCCGAACCCGTTCTCGACCGCGAGTTCGGAGACGATCCTTTCCTCGGAAATCGGCTTCAAGTCGACCGTGGGCGACCGCCTGCGCTTCAATGGCTCCGTGTACTACTACACCATCGATGACCAGCAGCTCTCGGCCATCGGCGGCAACGCGAACTCCAACGTGCTGATCAACGCCGACAAGGGCATCGGTACCGGCGTCGATTTCGATGCGGAGATCCTGTTCACGGACAACCTGAGCATGACCTTGGGCATGAGCTGGAACGACACCGAAATTGACGACTCCAGCCTCGTGACGGCGACCTGCGGTTCCGGGCAGTGCACGGTGCTCGATCCCCTGGATACCAACGGTTTCGCGATACTCGATGGGAACCCCTTCCCGCAGGCACCGGAGTACATGGCCAACGTCGTGCTGCGCTACATCGCGCCGGTCGACGGCGGCGACCTGTTCTTCCAGACAGACTGGGCTTTCCAGGGGGACGCACAGTTCTTCCTCTACGAGTCGGCCGAGTTCCACAGCGGCGACATCTACGAAGGTGGCGTGCGCGTCGGATTTACCGCCGATGACGATCGCTGGGAAATCTCGGTGTTTGGCCGCAATGTGACCGACGAGGAGAATCTGAAGGGCGGTATCGACTTCAACAACAACACCGGCTTCGTCAACGACCGACGGATCTGGGGCGCTTCGCTCAAGATCAACTTCGGCACGTTCTAGTTCGTCTGCCATCTGGATCAAGAAAACCCGGCGCAAGCCGGGTTTTTTTCGCCGGCCATATCGGACTACGTCACGACGGCTGCGCAGGTCGCCTGCGATGCAGGCTCCTACATATTCGATTGCATCGCGGCGCTTCGACATGTCGCCTGCAATGCAGGCTCCTACAATTCTCGAATAGAAATCGTGGAGATCTCGATCGTGCACCGTAGGAGCCCGCACCGCGGGCGACACGGTGCTGATAAGATCGCCGGGCGATGAACAGAACCACCCTGCCCGCAAGCGCCATCCTGCTTTTGCAGATGACGTCTCTTGCCGCCGAACCGGTAGGCACTGCGTATTCGCCGATTCAGGTAAGCAGCACGATCGAGGACCGGCGCATCGTCGAGGCGAGCGGCCTCGCGCGTTCGCATCTGCATGCCGATCGACTGTGGGTGCTGAACGACGGCGGCTCGGGGCCGCAACTGTTTGCCTTCGGTCTGGATGGCAAAGCGCACGGCTCGGTCTCGCTGCGCAACGCCACCAACACTGACTGGGAAGATCTCGCGTCTTTCGAGCACGATGGCAAGGCCTGGCTGCTGGTCGGCGACACCGGGGACAACGAGGCGCGACGTCGCCATTACACGCTGTATCTCGTCGAAGAACCCGCGGAACCAGGCGGCCAGAAGGTGGCACCGCTGCGCCGGATTCGATACACCTATCCCGATGGCGCACTGGATGCCGAAGCGCTTGCCATCGATGTCGCAAGTGACAGCGTCTATATACTGGTCAAACGCACTGTACCCGCGCGCCTCTATCGCGTTTCGCTTTTCGCAGGCGGCGAGACAACGCAGGTTGCCGTGATGCTTGGAGAGATTGCGAGCCTGCCGCAACCGACGCAGGCCGATCTCGACAACGCGCTGGCCCATCAGAGCTGGCACTGGCAGCCGACGGCAATGGACTTTGCGCGCGATGGCAGGATGGCCGTGGTCCTGACCTACCGTGGCGCCTACTTGTTTGGGCGAGGCCCGGCGGAGAGCTGGCAGGATGCCTTGCAAGAACCGCCCTTGCGCCTCGATCTCGGTGGCATTGCACTGGCTGAAGCCGCCGCTTTCGGCTACAACGACAGCCTCTTTATTACCGTCGAGGGCAAAAAGCCCCCGCTGTACCGGATCGACCCCAGGCCCTAGAACAGGAACTCGAACACGATGACCAGATCAGCAATCGCCCTCGCAATGATTTGCGCCGTGTTAGCGTTGACCGCCTGTCGTGAGCAGGCACCGCCCGCTGATGCGGCCGCACAATCGCTGACCATCATGACCTTCAACGTCGAGAACCTTTTCGACAATGTCGACGATCCCGGCAAGGATGACGGCACGTACCTCGCGTTGGCCGACAAACAGAACGACGCGCACCGTGCAGCTTGCGCGAAGATTGAGGTGCCGCACTGGCGGGAACAGTGCCAGGAGTGGGACTGGAGCGATACCATCATCGAGCGCAAGTTGCGGGTGATCGCCGACGCCATATTGCAGGTCGGTAACGGCCGCGGCGCTGACGTCATTGCGCTGCAGGAAGTGGAGAACATTCGTATCCTTGAACGATTGCGCAACGAGTATCTCGCTGAGGCCGGTTACCTGCCCGCGATCCTCATAGAAGGCAACGACCTGCGCGGCATCGACGTCGCCTTCCTGTCGCGCTTGCCGCTCGCGGGCGAGCCGGTACTGCACGCCATAACATTCGAAGACATTCCCGAGGAACGTGTACGGGATACGCGCGGCATCCTCCAGGCGGACTTCCGCCTGCCCGATGGCTCGCTGCTGAGCGGCTTCGCCGTGCACTTCCCCGCACCGTTTCACCCGACCGAGATGCGCGAAACCGCTTATGCGCACCTGAGCGGGCTGCTGGCGGCACTGCCGTCCGATCGCCCCGCTTTTGCCGCTGGCGACTTCAACACGACGTCGAAGGAAGATGCGGGCAAGGACCTGTTGGGCCGGTTGGTGCGTCCCTATTGGACCATCGCCCACGAGGTCGGCTGCACGGGATGCCCCGGTACCCAGTACTTTGCGCCGGATGACAGCTGGTCCTTCCTGGACATGATACTTTGGTCGCCGACACGCGATCGTGGCGTGGACGCAACATGGCAGATTCGCGCTGATTCCGTCGCCATAGCGAACAAGACCGCCGCGCAGGTGACCGATGACGGCACACCGGCACGCTTTGAATTGCCCGGTGGCCTCGGGGTTTCCGATCATTGGCCGCTCATGATGACGGTTGAACCGAAAGAGAAACAATAGTTTGCCTTGGTATGCTCAGGGTGTTTCGAACGCGTGCCAAAATACGCTCAGGAGCCATTGCAACCGCAACGGACGACCCGTCGTAAACCTTTATTGCACGGGCATTTTCCCTGCGTTAGATTTGTGACAAAGCAACTGAAGCGGTCGACCCAGTGTTTGGCATTTGGGCAACGAAACCGACTTTTTCCCGGGCGAAATCAAGCTGTCATATTGCTGGCTTATGGTCTCGCTCCCACTCAAATCGCGGGGATCGACGATGAGACACTCAAGCAACTTCCCAGGCCCTACTTTCCTGACCATGGTGCGCGCGCTTCTTGCGACGCTCGCCTTGCTCGCCATGTCTGTTGCGGGATTCGCACAGGAGACCACCTCCGGCGTGCGTGGCACGATCAGCGGGCCCGACGGGTCACCGGCGGCGGGCGCAATGGTCACAGTCGTCGACCAACGTACTGGCACGAGCCGCTCGGCGGTCACGAGCAACACCGGGCAGTTCTCTTTGAGTGGACTGCGTGTCGGTGGACCTTACACCATCGGCATACAATCGAGCGAGTACGCGCCGCAGAGCATCACCGACGTATACCTCGGACTCGGCGATACCTTTACGTTTGACCTCGCGCTCGGTGAGGCGGCGGTCGAGGAAATTGTCGTGACTGCGACCGCCCTGCGGACGGTCCAGGTCGCCCTGGGTCCTTCGGCGACCTTCACCCTGGCCGATCTCGAAGATGCCCCGGCAATCAACCGCAACATCAATGACGTTATTACTATCGATCCGCGCATTTATGTCGATGAGTCTTTCAATGATTCCATCCAGTGCGCAGGCGCAAATTCGCGATTCAATGCGCTGACAGTCGACGGCGTGCGCCTCAACGACAACTTCGGGCTGAACAGCAACGGTTATCCGACGGAGCGCATGCCGTTCCCCTACGATGCGATCGAACAGGTGTCGGTCGAACTGGCTCCCTTTGACGTGCAGTACGGCGGCTTTACGGCTTGCAATATCAACGCCGTCACCAAATCCGGCCAGAACGAATTCCACGGGTCGATCTTCTACGATTACACCGACGATTCCCTCACCGGGGACAAGCTCGAAGGTGATCCGATTGACCAGGGCAGTTTCGACGAGACCCGCTTCGGCCTGTCCATCGGCGGCCCGATCCTCCAGGACAAGCTGTTTTTCTTCGCTGCCTACGAGAAGCTCGAAGGCGCTAACATATTCCCCCGCGGCCCCGCCGACTCCAGCGCCGCCGTCCCTGTGCTCGGAGTAACCCAGGCACAACTCGACCGCATACGCCAGATCGCACAGGACGTTTACGACTACGACATCGGGAACGTGCCGGCGAGCCTGCCGAACGAGGACGAGAAGTACCTGATCAAACTCGACTGGGAGATTAATGACAACCATCGCGCGGCGTACACCTATACGTACAATGATGGTTTCAACATCAATGAGTCGGATGATGCCGCCAATCAATTCGAATTCTCCAATCACTATTATGAGCGCGGCGCCGAGCTGACCTCCAACGTCGTCCAGTTGTTCTCGAACTGGAACGAGAATTTCTCGTCGGAGTTTCGCGTGTCCTACAGCGAGCTCGACAACCGGCAGCTCTCGCTGGGCGGAACGGACTTCGGCGAGGTGCAGATCCGGACCTTCAATGATCCGGACGGCGCGGGACCAATCAGCTCGCAGATTGCCACCGTTTTCATCGGCGGCGACGACTCGCGGCAGTCGAACAAGCTGAAATACGACACCACCAACTACAAGCTGGCTGGCACCTACTCGTTGGGCGATCACCAGATCACCGGTGGCTGGGAGCGGGAGGAATACGATATCTTCAACCTGTTCATCCAGCACACGACCGGCGAGTACCGCTTCGACAGCGGTCCGGGCTGTGCTGCGGCTACGCCAGACGGCTGCATCGACCTGTTCGAGTCCGGAGACCCTGACGATCTCTTTTATGGCAATGCGCCATCGCTCAATCCAATCGACGGTGCCGGAGATTTCGGTTACCAGATCAACACCGTGTACTTGCAGGACGAATTCCCGGTCGGCGACAGTGGCGTGACCGTCGTCGCCGGCGTGAGGTACGATTGGTACACCAGCAGCGACCTGCCAAGCGAGAACGCCAATTTCATTGCGCGCAATGGTTACTCCAATGCCTCGAACTTCGACGGCGAGGGACTCATCCAGCCCCGGCTCGGCTTTAACTGGGACATCAACGATACGCTGAGCATCCGTGGCGGCGCCGGTCTGTATTCAGGCGGCAACCCGAACGTCTGGCTTACCAACAGCTACCAGAACGACGGCCAGACGACGATACAGGCTGTCGATTTCGACTGGCACGGCGCAGACCCGGACAGCCTGCTAAACGTACCCACCTCGGGCGACGGCCGGCCCCTCTACAATGCGCCGCAGTCGCTCGTCGATTTCGTAGCCGCGGGTGGCGGGAACAGTGGCGTAAATGCGCTGGCTCCGGGTTTCGATATTCCGAAGGAGTGGAAGTTCGCCCTCGGCGCCACCTGGGATTTCGATGCCGGGTTCATGGGCAGCGGTTACCGGCTGATGCTCGATTATCTGCACACCGAGAAGGAAGATTCCGCGTTAATCATCAATGCCACGTTGGAGCAGGTCGGCACAGCGCCGGACGGCCGGCCGATTTATCACCCTATCGACAGGGCGGATCCGGACTGCGTAGTCCCGCAATCGCCGCTCTGTAGCGATCGATCCTTCAACGAAGATTTCATCCTGTCCAACGTGCAGGGCAACGATGGCGATTCGGACGTGTACTCACTGGCATTGGCCAAGTCCTATGACTGGGGCCTCGACTGGACCTTCGGATATGCGTACACCGAATCGACTGAAGTCAGTCCGATGACCAGCTCTGTTGCGTTCTCGAACTACGCGAACATGTCGCTTGCGGACCCAAACAGTCCAGGTGCTGATAATTCCAATTACAACATTCCGCACCGCTTCACCTTGCGATTGAATTATCGCCATGCTTTCTTTGGTGATAACTTGACCAAGTTCACGCTGTTCGGCCGTGCAAACGAGGGGCGCCCGTATAGCCCGGTGTTCGTCGACGCAGGCAGTGGATTCGGTGACAGTGTCGACGACCGGCACCTGCTGTACATTCCCACCGGTCCGAGTGACCCGAACGTCACCTTCGGTCCGGGCTTCGACACAGACGCCTTCTTCGCGTACATTAATTCAAGCGGTCTTGGCAGGTACGCCGGTGGGATCGCGCCGAGGAATTCGCTTGACAGCAACTGGTGGCAGAAATTTGATGTCAAGATAGAACAGGAGTTTCCGGGCTTTAGTCCGGAGCATCACTTCGCCGCATTTGTCCTGATCGAGAATGTTGGCAACCTGATAAACGACGACTGGGGTGTAATGAAGCAGGTAGATTTCCCGCATAACCAGCAGTTGGTTGATATTGATGATGCAGCGCTGCAGAACACCGGCGCCTACATCTTCCAATCCTTCCAATCGCCGGCTCCGCAGTCCCGTGTTGCCGATGCCTCGCTGTGGGAGATACGCTTCGGTATCAGCTACGACTTCTAGCAGCTCGTCAGTAGTAACAAGGAAGGGCGGCAGTAATGCCGCCCTTCTTTTTTTTGGTCGCCCGCGATGTCGCTGGCTACCTGTGCGAGGTCGCCTGCGGTGCAGGCTCCTACAGTGGCATTAGCAGGATTGTAGGAGCCTGCATTGCAGGCGACCTCTCGATGACAAGCGATCATTTGAAACACGCGGTTTCGCCTTCCTCCAGGAAGGCGATTCGGCGCTCGGCCGGATCAACCGCCGCACCGACCGCCTCGCTTTTGGCCTGGGCATTCAGGATCGCGTCCAATACCAGGTACTGCAATTCCGAACCCGGTCTCGATACGTCGCGGGCACGCGAAAAATCGTAACCATCGCCGCCGCGGTAGATGTAATCCGGCGCCACCAGCAGGTAGTCCCTGCCCGACTCGATTTCGGCCCAACCTTCGCCGGCGGGCACCAACAGCTGCACGATCCGGCTGCCATTCGGCCGGCTCCGGTCGACACAGATGCGAAAACCGGATATCTGCGGGAAATAGCCCTTGCTCGGGCCGACACCGCGAAAGCCCGCTTCCACCAAGGTCCGGAAATCGCCGCCATCGATGGTCATGTATCGCAGGAACGACGAGAAACCGAAGGTCCTGCCGATGTCCTCGAAAGTGATGTCCCCGGCGATCACGTCATCCAGTCGCAGGGTACCGCTGTTGACGAAAGCGAGATCCGCCGGCGGGTTGCCGAAAGCCCCGCGCATCTGGTCGACGATGAAATTGCCCAGGTTGCTCTCATCGTTACGTATGAGCACCTCGCGGCCATCGAGCGGCAATGCGGCTACGCCGAGCTTGCTCTCCAGGTATGGAGCCGTCTCCAGGAGCTTCTGCCGCCAGCGATTGGCGATGAGCTGGTAGTCCTCGTCCAGTGGAATCGTGTCATCGACGCTGAGGACGGTGGTGTCGATCCTCGGCATGGCGTCGCCCTCGCCGAAATGGATATCGACCTGCCAGATCGTGCGCGCGTTCGATGCGCCCTTCATGATGACGGCGGTGTCCGCATCTCCCTCCTCGAACTCCGGTTCGTGCTCGTGCCCGCCGACGATAAAGAGGAACTTCGGGTGCGTTGCCTTGAGGCTGGCAATGCGCCGGTCGTCCTCCAGGTACAGGTGCGTCAGGCCAATGATCAAATCGACGCCTTTCGATTCCAGTATTTCGATCTGCCTGGCAGCAAGATCGATGTAGCGGTCATCGATGCGGGCGTAATCGCGACTGTTGCCGTCAGAGTCCTCCGTCAGCGTCAGAGAGAAAACTCCAACCGTCCGCTCGCCCGTCGAAAATGTGAATCCACGCTGGAAAGTCGCATCGACTTCCGCATTGCCTGTTGCATACTCGACGTTGTCGGAAAGCCAGGTGAATCGCGACTGCCGCACGGCCGCGACCAGCGAATCGGGCGTTCGCGGATCGAACTCGTGGTTGCCCGGAACCACCAGCATCGGCGCAAGGTCGTGCAGGAAGTTCATGGCCTCGATCATCTGTTCGCCGGCCCAGAGCTGGCTCTCCAGCGACGGGTACATGAAATCACCGCCGTGGGTGAGGCGAACCTCCCGCCCGTCGGCCTGCAATCGCCGCACTATAGTCGTTACTCGCGACATGCCTCCCCGGTTGCCATCCTCTACGGCGTCGATGCGGTAAACATCGTTCATGTGAATCAAGGTTAGATCCGGCTTATCGGCCGCCGGCCTGTCGCAGGCGCCGACAAGCAACGACATCAGCAGCAAAAAACCGATACGTAACGGAATGTTCATGATTCGGGGTGTTTCCGTTGGCCGAATTCGAGAGGCGGCTACCTTAATTCGGAAACCCGGTAACTGTCACCTGAATTCCGGACGTGTTAATCTCACAACTGTAAAATCCTTTGAAAACCATATAGCTGCAGCTGGAACTGCGGTCGAAGCGGGGTGCGGGGGAAGTATGCCTTCATGGCAAATGAAAGAGCTCGTGATGCTCGCAACAACGCTGGCGATGTGTGCGTCCTGCGTTGCAACAGGCGGCACGGACGAAGACCCGGAGGAAGCTGTCCATGGCGGTACGAAGTGGGTCCTGACTGCCGCCGAATTCGAGGCACTTTGCCTGCAGGCCTATCGCGCGGCCGGTGATTTCCTGGAGGCGGCGATCGGCGATCCCGACTGGAGCGCGCTCCCGGACCAGTCGAATGCCCGCGCGC
This sequence comes from Woeseiaceae bacterium, assembly GCA_035457045.1. Classification (GTDB taxonomy): domain Bacteria; phylum Pseudomonadota; class Gammaproteobacteria; order Steroidobacterales; family Woeseiaceae; genus JAKEGN01. Next base: position 8,953 of record DATICC010000342.1, read on the forward strand.
TGCCACCGGCGATCATTTTCGATATCGACGAAACCACCTTGAGCAACGCGGAATTCCAGGCCACCTACATCCCCCCGTTCACCAACGCCAAGCTCGATGACTGGAGCAGCGCTACCGTTGCGCGGCCACTGCCCGGAGCCGTCGACTTTGCACGCCGGGCCCAGGCTGCCGGTGTCGAACTGTTTTTCATTACCAACCGGCCCTGCGAGCCGAAGGCCGGCGTCGATCACCCCTGCCCGCAGGAAAACGTCACCCTGCAGGACCTGGCCGAAGCCGGGATCGCGACGGACGCGGATCACGTGATGCTGGCGAACGAAAGACCCGAGTGGGATCGCGAAAAAGTGGTGCGGCGGAACCTGATCGCACAGTCGCACAGGGTGATCATGCTGCTCGGCGACGACCTCGGCGATTTTATCGCATGCACGCGCAGCAGCCCTCGCGCGCCGTGTACGGAGGGCGCCACCATCGCCAGCCGTAGCAAGGCAACGAATGATTACCGCGACTACTGGGGTGCGGGCTGGTTCATTTTGCCGAACCCGATGCACGGCTCGTGGACCACGGTCAAATAGTCGGCGGACACTCGAACAAGAGAGGATTGCGATGGCCAAACTGAAATGTGGACTGATCCAGATGGCGTTCAAGGGCGACACGTCGAAGAGCCCGGAACAGATTCGCGACGTGATGATCGACGCGCACATTCCCTACATCGAGGAAGCCGGCAAGAAAGGCGTGCAGGTCCTGTGCTTCCAGGAAGTATTCACCCAGCCCTATTTCTGTCCCAGCCAGGATCGCAAGTGGTACGCGGCGGCGGAGGCGATTCCGGACGGGCATACGACCCGGCTCATGCAGGAGTATGCAAAGAAATACCGCATGGTCATCGTCGTGCCAATCTACGAGGAAGACATGCCGGGCGTCTATTACAACACGGCGGCGGTGATCGACGCGGACGGGAGTTATCTTGGCAAGTACCGCAAGACGCACATCCCGCAGGTCGATCCGGGATTCTACGAGAAGTTTTTCTTCAAACCCGGCGACCTCGGTTACCCGGTATTCGAAACCGCTTACGTCCGGCTTGGCGTTTACATTTGTTACGACCGGCATTTTCCCGAGGGCTGGCGCGCACTGGCACTGCACGGTGCGGAATACATCGTCAATCCCTCGGCAACCGTCGCCGGGCTGAGCAAGTACTTGTGGGAACTCGAACAGCCTGCTTCCGCGGCCGCGAACGGCGTATTCATCGGCGCCATAAACCGGGTCGGCAAGGAGGAACCCTGGGCGAAGAAGATGGGCGAATTCTACGGCTCCAGTTACATCGTCAATCCGCGTGGCGCGATCGAGGCGCAGGCGAGCTACGACAAGGATGAGTTGCTGATCCACGAGATCGACCTCGACATGATCCGCGAGGTGCGAAATACCTGGCAGTTCTTCCGTGACCGGCGGCCGGAGCTTTACGACCCGCTGGTGGAATACTGAAGGCCCTCATGCGCGAAGCACGAAGCAAGGTCGTCTCTGTTGGCGAGTTCGAGGAACTCGAGGTCGGTGATGACATCGCCAACAGCCCGCGCTACAACACCGATATCGCACCGACGCGCGCGAAAGACCGGACCTGGACGATGTGGAACGTCGCATCACTCTGGGTGGGCATGGCGATCTGCGTGCCGACCTATACGCTGGGCGGTGTCCTCACGGCCTACTTCGGCCTGTCGGTTGCCGAAGCGCTCTGGACCATCCTGATCGCCAACATTGTGGTACTCGTCCCGCTGACCCTGAATGCGTTTCCCGGCACCCGCTATGGGATCCC
>DATICC010000343.1:0-3498 GCA_035457045.1 Woeseiaceae bacterium
ACAAGGCGCGGGCGTCGGCGAGGCGTGGCAGACTTTTCGGCCTGCCGATCGTGCACAAGGACCTTTTCTGCACGCGCGGTGTGCGCACAACTTGCGGATCGCGAATGCTCGAGAATTTTGTCTCGCCGTACGACGCGACCGTGGTGGAGAAGTTCGCCGGCGCCGGCGCAATCATGCTCGGTAAGACCAACATGGACGAGTTCGCCATGGGCTCGTCGAACGAAACCAGCTACTTCGGGCCGGTGCGCAATCCCTGGGACCGCGCGCTGTCGCCCGGCGGCTCCTCCGGCGGCTCCGCCGCCGCGGTAGCGGCTCGGCTCGTGCCGGCTGCCACCGGCACCGACACCGGCGGATCCATACGGCAGCCGGCGGCCCTGACCGGTACCGTCGGCATAAAACCAACCTACGGACGGGTGTCGCGGCACGGCATGGTTGCGTTTGCCTCGAGCCTGGACCAGGCCGGGGTCATCACCCGTACCGCCGAGGACGCGGCCCTGTTGCTCTCCGTCATCGCCGGTTTCGACCCGCGTGATTCGACCTCGGTCGATCACCCGGTACCCGATTACGTCGCCGGGCTGCGCGCGCCCGTCGCCGGCCTCAAAATCGGCATCGTGCGCCAGCACTTCGATGCGGGGCTCGATGCCGAGTGCGCCGCAAGGGTGCGGGAGGCTCTGGCCGTCCTGGAATCGCAGGGTGCCGTGCTGACGGAGGTCGACTTGCCGAATCTGGACCTGTCGGTACCGACCTATTACGTCGTCGCGCCGGCCGAGTGTTCGTCCAACCTGTCACGTTTCGACGGAGTGCGCTTTGGTTATCGCGCCGAGGATCCGAAGGACCTCATGGACCTGTATTGCCGCAGCCGCGGCGAGGGTTTTGGCGCCGAGGTGAAGCGCCGCATCATGACCGGCACCTACGTCCTGTCTGCGGGCTATTTCGATGCCTATTACCTGCAGGCACAGAAGGTGCGGCAGCTGATCAGCGACGATTTCCGCAAGGCCTTTGCCAGGGTCGATGTGATCGCCGGCCCGACTGCACCGACGCCGGCGTTTGCACTGGGCGCCAAGACCGACGACCCGATTACGATGTACCTGAACGACATCTACACCATAGGCGCGAATCTGGCCGGCCTTCCCGGCATTTCCATACCTTGCGGTTTCGCCGGACACCTGCCGGTCGGGCTGCAACTGGTCGGAGCTCATTTCACCGAGGACAGGCTGCTGGCATGCGCCCACCAGTATCAGCAGCTGACGAACTGGCATGAGCGCGCTCCGGAGTCCTGCGCATGAAAGCCGGCTGGGAAGTCGTCATCGGACTGGAGATCCATTGCCAGCTGGCGACACGCAGCAAGATATTCTCCGGTGCGTCGACGGCCTACGGCGCTGAGCCCAACGTGCAGGCCTGCCTGGTCGACCTCGGTTACCCCGGCGTCCTGCCGGTACTCAACGAGGAAGCCGTGCGCATGGCCTGCCTGTTCGGCCTCGCCGTCGATGCGACGATTGCGCCGCGCTCGGTTTTCGCCCGCAAGAACTATTTCTATCCGGACCTTCCCAAGGGATACCAGATCAGCCAGTACGAATTGCCCATAGTCGCCAACGGCGAAATGAGGATACGCGGCGAAGGCGGAAGCGAAAAGCGCATCGGCATCATCCGCGCCCACCTCGAGGAAGATGCGGGGAAGTCCGTGCACGAGGGCCTGGGCCAGTACACCGGCGTCGACCTGAATCGAGCCGGCACGCCGCTGCTTGAAATCGTGTCGGCGCCGGATTTGCGCTCGGCAGCCGAGGCCATTACCTACCTGCGCCGGATCCACTCGATCGTCCGCTACCTCGGTATCTCGGACGGCAACATGCAGGAAGGCTCGTTTCGCTGCGATGCCAATGTGTCGGTACGGCCTTCAGGCCAGGCGACGCTCGGCACGCGTACCGAACTGAAGAACCTGAACTCGTTCCGATTCATTGAAAAGGCCATCAACTTCGAGGTGGAGCGACAGATCGAGCTGATCGGCGACGGTGGCAAGGTGGTGCAGGAAACCCGGCTGTACGATGCCGCGCGCGATGAGACCCGCCCGATGCGCAGCAAGGAGGAAGCGAACGACTATCGCTATTTCCCGGACCCGGACCTTTTGCCAGTGGAAATCGATCAAGCCTGGGTCGAGACACTCCGCAAGTCCCTGCCGGAACTGCCGGATGCCAAGAAAGAACGCCTGCAGAAAGAATACGCGCTGCGTCCCGAGGACGCCGAGATCCTGATCGGCAGCCGCGCACTGGCCGACTACTTTGAAGCGCTGGCGGCAACCACGGCCGCAACGCCGCAAACTGCCGCGAACTGGGTCATCGGCGAACTGTCAGCTGCATTGAACCGCGACGGCCTGGATATCGAACACGGCAGGATCAGCGCTGCCGAACTCGCCGGCCTGCTGGACAGGATCAATGACCAGAGCATCAGCGGCAAGATCGCCAAGGAGGTCTTCGAAGCGATGTGGGCCGGCGAAGGCAGTGCGGACCGGATCATCCGGGCCAGGGGCCTCACACAGATCACCGATAGCTCGGCAATAGACGCAATAGTTCGGGCCGTCATAAAGGCCCATCCTGCCCAGGTGGCTGAATACAGGGGCGGCAAGGACAAGCTCATCGGATTCTTTGTCGGCCAGGTGATGAAGCAATCCGGCGGTAAAGCGAACCCGGAGCAGGTCAACGCAGCGCTGCGAAAGCAGCTCGCCGAGACCTAGGCGCCATGCAGACGCATACCGATACCGTACTCCCGTTCGTATTCGAATCGCTGCCGGTGCGCGGCGCGCTGATCCAGCTGCAGAGCGCGTGGCAAAGAATGCAGCTCGGACACGATTACCGGCCGCCGGTACTGGAAGTGCTCGGGCATTCTGCCGCTGCCACCGGCCTGATTGCACAGAGCCTGAAATTCGAGGGCACGGTGACCTTGCAGATCAGCGGCGATGGCCCCTTGTCCATCCTGGTCATGCAGTGCACCAGCAAGCTGCAGTTGCGCGGCATGGCCAGCGCGCCCGGTGCAACGGGGGAGGCGGAGTACCGGGACCTCGTTGCCAACGCGCGCTGCGCAATAACGCTGGACGCAGGCGCCATGGCACGCCCCTACCAGGGCATCGTCGAGGTCAGTGGCAACGAGCTGGCCGACAGCCTGCAAGACTATTATCGCCGCTCGGTACAGGTGCCAAGCCATATGCAACTCGTCAGCGAGCGCGGCAGTTGCGGCGGCATCCTGTTGCAGCAGTTGCCCGACCAGGGCGGAATGGAGGCCGACGACTGGGTACGGCTGGGGCTGCTTGCATCGACCTTGCGCCCGGCCGACATCAGCGAGGGCGTCGGCGCGGATCTGCTGCACAAACTGTTCGTGGAGGACGACCTGCGCTTCTTCGAGCCTCGCTCACTGGAGTTCCATTGCAGGTGCTCGCGAAAGAGGGCGGCAGACGTGCTGCGCCTCCTCGGCGAAGCCGACACGCGCTCGGCCTGCGAGGAGCAGGGG
>DATICC010000344.1:0-3654 GCA_035457045.1 Woeseiaceae bacterium
GCGATGACGGGAATCGCGTCAGATTCCAGGATTCACGTCGCCTGCACTGCAGGCTCCTACAGGTGGCAGCGACGATCGTGCCAGAGTTAAGGGTCTCCGTCCCCGATCTGTTCAGGTTGAGAGCATGCCGAGCTTCTGGCGTTCCTCGTTAGCGCGGCGGATTGCTTCCTGCTCCAGTTCGATGAAGCGCGGTTCGCCGCGATAGCGATTGAAGGGTGATGAATAGAATCCGGCGGTCAGGACGAAGCCGGAGTCTATCGATTTGCGAAGGTGGGCGAGCATAGCCTCGAGATCGCCGGCCAGCGCGGCATACTCGGCCTGGTTTATCCAGAAGAAAAGATTGTCGGCGCCGTTGCGCAATTGTGCATCGAGCAACACTCTTGTTTCATCCAGAACGCGTTGGCCGTCCTTGTCGCGACCCGTCGCCTGCAATGCGTAGGCAACATTGGTGAGGTGCGGCGCACCCCACAACTGATCCGGGCGTGGCTGCGCCGCGATCCAGTCACTTTTGTCGGCGGCCAGTTGTTCGAGAAACACGATCAGTTCGTCAGGACGCTCCTGAAGCAGCATCCAGTCGCCGATGCCCCGCAAGACCCCCTCGTCGTAGACCACCAATTGCAACGAATTGAACACCTCGACGGCTTCATCATGGCGTCCGGCGAGTTCCAGCGGCACGAGTTTGTCTGTATCGGCAGCGACGTCAATCGCGGCATCGTAGTCGCCAACGAACGAAAGCGCCGTGCCGTACCAGAGCCGCACAACACTTGCACTCCTGTTGTAGTCGTAGGCCCGTGCAAGTTCCTGCACCGCCGCTGCAAGCTTTCCATTCGCCATGGCGAATGCACCGCGCGCGAACAGGACGTTGGGTGATTCGCCTGTTATACGCTCGACGCGACGGACCAGCGCATCGGCGCGATCCGCTTGCCGGGTCTGTATGTAGGCAAACATCAGGTTGTTGAATGCCGGCGCAAACAGCGGATCACGCTCGACCACGGACTCGTACAGGCGCACCGTTTCGCCATAACTGTCCGCGCCGGTGAGTTCATTGGCGAGCCAGTTGATGGCATTGGTCATGTTCGGGTTGATCTCCAGCGCCTTCTTCAGGCTGGCAATCGCCTGCGGGTCTCCGGTCAACGTCTGGTTGGAATACCACAACCCCAGTACGGCATGCGCTTCGGCGAGATCCGGATCGTCGGCCAGCGCACGGTCGAGCAGTGGCTTGCTCATCTCCAGCGCCACTTCGACGGGAATATCGCCGTAAGCGCCGTCCGAGTTGGACAGCAGCAATAACGCGAGCGCTTTTTGCGCCAGCGCCGGTGGATAGTCCGGGTCGATGGCCAGTGCCTCGTCCAGCACGACCGAGGCCCGCTCCATGAGATCCCGGTCCCTGCTGCTGATCCATTGCCGGGCCTGCAAATATTTCTCGTAAGCCTCGACCTGCGTGGTCGCCGATTTCTCCACCGCGTTGTCGCCGAATATCGCGGCACGCATCGCGGTGGCGATCTCCTGCGCGATGTCGTCCTGCACCTCGAAAATATCGGTCAGCTCGCGATCGTAGTTCTTGGAGAACAGGTGGAAGCCGTCAGACGCTTTGACCAGCTGTGCCGTGACCCGGATGCGGTCGCCCGAGGTGCGCACCGAACCCTCGAGGATGTGTGCGACCTCGAGGATCTCGCCGATCTCGCGCAGATCGCGATTCTGGTCCTTGAATGCGAACGAAGAGGTACGTCCGGCGACTTTCAGGTCGGGAATCTGCGCGAGCACGTTCAGCAGTTCTTCCGAGATGCCTTCTGCGAAATACGCCTGGTCGCCGCCGGGCGACAGGTCCTGGAACGCGAGTACCGCGATGGATTTCTCGGTGACGTCGGCGTCAACGGACGGCGGCGCATCGGTGCCCGGCACGAAGCGTTGCGCGGCGACGATGACCACCACGACGACCAGCAGTGCAATGGTGATCCGGTCAAGCTTGTGCGCCGTGGCGCGGGTAATCGACTCGTCCCTTTGGACGTCCTTCTCGCGCTTCAGGCCCTCGGGCGTGAGCTCGAAAGCCCAGGAGAAGATGATGACCAGCGGGAAACCCAGGGCGACCGCCAGCATGAAGACCTGCATGACCCAGCCGGGGGCGCCGATGTTGTCCAGCACCAGGTCCGCGATCTGCAACAGCACCCAGGCGGCCACGGCGTAGGCGACGGCGACGCGTATGACATTGCGCCGCGTCAATTCCCGAAACAGCTTACTCAAATCCGGTTTCCAGAGGACGATTTCGCTGAAGTATACGGTAAACGTGCCGGACTTGTATTTGCGCGGACCGGCGATTCGGGGGCAGCGGCCGAATCGGTGCGCGCGATGCGACCACGGAAATTGTGCCGGGTTCGTGCTTCGCGTCGCCCGCCGTGCGGGCTCCTACATGAGCTCCGCCGCGATGCGCCGTATCTCCTCCGGGCTGTGCTCTCCGGCGAGCGGCGTGCCCGGCATCAGGTACTTGCCTTTTTCCAGGCCGCCGATGAGCACGGGTTCGAAGCCGATGTCGCGGATCAATTCGCTCGCCACCTCGATTGCCTGCGCATCGTCGCCGGCGATCGGCATGCCGATGCGGCCCGGCTCGTGATGCACCGATGCCATGCGCGCCGAGCCAATCGCATTGAACGCGCGCACGATGCGCGCACCGGGAAGCAGCTCTGCCGAAGCAAGACCTGCGCCTTTCTCTCTGGCCCAGTTCGCGATCTCGCCGTCGCGGCTCGGGAATGGATTGCAGGCGTCGATGAGCACTTTGCCCTTGATCTGCCCGGCGAGGTTTTTGCCAATGTCAGGCAGGGCCCGATACGGCACGGCGAGCAACAGCACGTCGCCGAAAGCGGCGGCTTCGGGCGGCATGCCGGCGCGTGCACCGTCACCAAGTTCTGCAGCGAGTGTCTGGTTGTGCTCGAGGTGGCGCGAGGAGAACATGACCTCGTGCCCGGCCTTGACCCAGACACCGCCCAGCGCGCTGCCAACATTGCCCGAACCGATGATGCCGATCTTCATCCGCTCTGCTGCGCGCGTTGTATAAGGCAGAGCCGAAGCAGCAACAGCGGCCCCGGTGACGATGAGAAATCTGCGACGATTGGGGTTCATGGGATAGCCTCCGTGATAATGGCGCCGGATCTGTTTGTCCGCGAAATGTACCGGGTCTGCTTGCCTGCTGTCGGAAAATTGACCCGGCACCATTATCCATTATAAATCGGAGACGGTGACCGAACTGGTGTCCCCGAACCGGATTGATCCAGGAAAGACGGATATGAATCGCTACGTTGCCATGCTGGTCCTGGCTGCTCTTCCGGCGTACGCGGCGGCGGACGTGACCGACGTGGTGAACGGCGTGCGCGCGGGGTCCTGCGGTGAATCCTCGCGGGACATCGAGCCATTGCGGAAAGAGCCGCGGCTAGACGTTGCGGCGCGGCGCCTGGCGGAGGGCATGGAACTCGAGGGCGCCACCGCGGCTGCGCAGTACCCGGCAAAACTGTCCGCCTCGATCCGCGTTCGCACGCTGGAAGGCGAGCAGGGCCTCGCGCGGACGCTCGCACAGCGCTTCTGCGATATCGTCGGTGATGGAAGGCTGACCGACATCGGCGTCTACGAACTCGGCGCGGAAGCCTGGCTGGTGCTGGCGGCGCC
>DATICC010000345.1:0-4608 GCA_035457045.1 Woeseiaceae bacterium
AAGTGTTTTGTTCTCTCGGCGTCATTCAGGCCGGGAAATGACGGCCGGTTGGTGGTCCCGGTCATTGTAAAAGTGTCCGTACCCTGCTTTTGCGGTATGCCGCCCTCCCAGTCGAGACCGGCTCCCCCGTTCTTGCGAAACTCCGGCACGATCCTGCAGAGTTCCGGATGCACGCCGGCGCAGTGATAACACTCATTGTAATTCTCGAGTATCACCTTCCAGTTCGCGACGACTTTGTATTCGATACTCTTCGCCGTCCGCAAATCCGACAAGGGATAGCGGCGCACCCGCTGCGGCACCGGCCCCAGCTGCTCCGCAAGCGTCTTGCCATTGCCGGACACTTTGGCAAACACGAACCCGCCCCAGGTATCCAGGGCGACGCCGTGCAATGAGTATTTTTCCTTCTCGACGTCAAGATGCGGCGTGTGGTGCAGGCTTCCGTCGAAGCGGTAGGTCCAGGAATGGTACGGGCAACGAATATTCGACCTCCAGCGGCCCTTTGTCGCTGCCGGATCGGCGCTGTCGACCAACTGGCAGCCGCGATGCCGGCACACGTTGAAGAACGCCCGCAGCGCTCCGTCTTCACCCCTCACGACCAGGAGGCTCTCGCCGGCGATGCTGAGTGCCTGGTAGTCGCCCTCCTGCGGCCAGTCTTCCTCGCGTCCAATGCAAGTCCAATCGCCGAAGAAAATGTGTTCGCGTTCCTTCGCGAACCACGCGGGCTCGATATACAGGTCGCGATGAAGTGTTTTCTCCATGTGGTATTCCCGCGGTCTGCGAAAGGTCAGCAAAAAAATCGGGAGTGCAGATTATCACGCGGCAGGAGCGGTGGCACCGACGGCATTCCACTATGTGAGTGACACGGCTGTCATCAGGGTTTGCAGCTGGGCTATGCTGGCGACACGTTACCCCAGCCGACAATCTGGACATGCCAGCAGCGCGATTCGACGCCATCATCATCGGCGCAGGACACAACGGCCTGACCGCCGCCGCGTACCTTGCGCGCGGAGGCTTGAAGACCGTCATTGTTGAACGGCGCGATGTCGTGGGCGGCTGCGCGGTCACAGAAGAAATCGACCCGGTCAACGCGCCCGGCTGCCGCGTGTCGACGGCATCCTACATCGCCAGCATGCTGCGGCCGGAAGTCATCCGGGATCTCGGGCTTGCCAGCTATGGCCTCAGGATGGTCGCCTGCAGCCCCGGTGTGCAAACAGCGCTGCCCGATGGTCGCGTGATTGCATGGTGGTCGGATCGAAAGCGTATGAGCGAGGAGTTGCAACGTTTCGCACCGCAGGACGTCGAACGTTTTTTTGCGATCGACGAGGAGCTGCAGCGGCTTGCATCGTATCTGCAACCATTTTTCCTCGAGGCACCGCCCGATCCCGAGGCTGCCGGATTCAGGAAGTTCATCGAGTTCGTCAAAGTCGCGCGGCGTTTCCGGCGCATGCGTGGCCGGGATGCCGCAGCGTTGGTACGTTTCCTCACCGGATCGCTTGGAGATTTCCTGGATCACGAGTTCCGTTCGGACGCGCTGAAACGCCTGATCCTGTCAAACAGCCTGTATGGCAAACATGGCGGGCCTTATCAGCCGGGCACTGCGATGGGCTTGCTGTTTCACCTGCTGAGCGGCGGCGCAGAAGAACGACAGGGGTTTGCAGGACACGTCATCGGCGGCATGGGTGCGATAACGGAAGCCATGGCGCGGTCCTGCCGCGACAGCGGCGTCGAGATTCGCACCGGCGCGGAAGTACGCTCGGTCAACGTGCACAAGGGCCTGGCGACCGGCGTGACCCTGGCGGACGGAAGCAGCATCGACGCAAATATCGTGGTCTCGAATGCCGATCCCAAGCGTACCTTTCTCGGCCTGCTTGCACCTGGCGATCTCCATGCGGACTTTCTCCGGCAGGTCGAGGGAATAAAAATGGCGGGGCCCTGCGGCAAGGTGAACCTGGTACTGTCGGAGGAACCGCGGGTGAACGGCATGCCGGCCAGCCATTCCGCGGCGGAACGCAGCCTGTTCACTCTCGCACCCTCTTTGCAGCAGGCCGAAGACATTTACAACCAGGCCATGCGCGGAGTGGTACCCGACGAGCTGTGGGTGGACTGCGTTCTCGCGTCGAACGTCGATCCGGACCTCGCAACGGAAGGCAAACACGTGCTGACCTGCTTCGTCCAGTACCTGCCCTACGCGCTGCGCGATGGCAGCTGGGACACGAAGCGCGACAGGATCGGTGACAAGGTGATCGAGACCATAGGCCGCTACGCACCGAACGTGCCCCGCTCGGTGGTTGCCAGGAAAGTGTTCACGCCGTTCGACCTCGAGCGAACCTTCGGCATCACCGAGGGCAATATTTTTCACGGTGATATCAGCATGGGTCAGCTGTTCTTCATGCGCCCCGTGCCGGGCTGGGCCCAGTACCGGACACCCGTGGCAAATCTTTATCTCTGCGGCGCCGGTACCCATCCCGGCGGCGGCGTCACCGGTGCTCCGGGCTACAATGCCGCTCACAGGATACTCAGGGATCGCAAATGACATGAAAAAGTGAGATGAACAGGCGTCGCATCAAGCTGTCGATTGCGAGAATTCTTGCCGCGTGCCTCGCCGTGTCCGGCACGGTTGCCGCCCGGGCCGAGCTCGACCTGCGCAGTGCCACGGTAGACCACCTCGACAACGGACTGACCGTCATCCTGCTCGTGGACCGCAACTTCCCGGTGGTCAGCGTGCAGTCTCTGTACCGTGTCGGGGCCCGGGACGAGACGACCGGGCAGACCGGCCTTGCGCATTTCCTCGAGCACATGGCATTCAGAGCCAGTGCATCGTTTCCGGGCACCGGCGTCGTCAGCGAGATCTATGCCCTCGGGGGAGAATGGCACGGCTACACGTGGATCGATCAGACGACCTACTTTGCGACCGTGCCGAAGGAACACCTCGATATGCTGTTGCGCATCGAAGCGGAGCGCATGTCCCGCCTGACCATCGATGCGGCGGACATGGAAGCGGAACGCGGCGCCGTACTCGCGGAGATGCACGGCTACGAGAACGACCCATCGACTGTCCTGTTCGACGCGTTGCTGTTCACGAGTTTTCTCGGGCACCCGTACCGCAACAACACCATAGGCTGGCAAAGCGATATAGAGAACCTGCGCCATGAGGACGTGGTTGCGTTCTACAAGCGGCATTATGTGCCGGCAAACGCGGTCATTGCCGTCACCGGCGATTTCGACGCGGGTGACGTCAGCGGGCGGATTGCAGAGCTGTTCGGCAAGATCGAGCAACGGCCCGCAACGCCGCTGCCGCATACCATCGAACCGCCGCAAACCGGCGTCCGACGCGTGCAACTGTCCGGTCCCGCCGAATCGAAACACTTCAAGATTGCGTATCGTGCTCCGTCGGCAACCAGCGTCGATTTCGCTGCATTCCTGGTGCTGCAGGACTGGCTCGGTGGCGGTTCCGGCGTGAGCTTTCTGCAGAACGACTGGGGTACGCCCGTGCGCCATGACTCCCTCCTCGGGAGCGCCGCCGACGACCTTGCGACCTGGTTTCCGCCGAGTGCCCAGGACTATGTCTTCGTTTTCAGCGGCAGCGCCGCTGCCGACGCAGACCAGGCAGCAGTCGAGGCGGAGATCGAGCGTCGCATTGCGATCGCCAGGGACGAGCCGCCCGATGCGCGCACGCTCGACGCCTCGATACGGCGTGTGCTCGATGAACTGGTGTTCGACGTGGAGACCACCGAGGATGCCGCACACCAGCTGGCATACTTCGACGGGCTTGGCGCACTCGACGTCCTGCTCGCCTTGCCCGAAAGCGTGCGAACGGTTACGCCAGAGGATATCCAGCGCGTTGCCCGGCGTTACCTCAGGTCCGAGCAACGAACCATAGGCTGGTGGTCTCCCGGTGAGGCTGCGGGCGATGACCCGGTCGCCGCGAAAGTAACCGCGGAGCGGCCGCCTGGATCCACGGTCGGCACCGGGAAGGTTCGGCCCGACCTTGTGCCGGTGCCACAACCGGTGATCGCAAGGCTGCGCAACGGCATACCGGTGATCGTGACGGCATCGGATCTGTCGTCGTCGGCCTGGTTACGCGTCATCGTTCCGAATTCGAACAGCGACAGTCCCGTGCGCGGCCATGCGTCGCTGGATTCGCGTTTTCGGCCCGACGACATGGCTGCGGTGCTGCAGCATGCTGTGCGTACATTGACAGCCTACGAGGAAGGCCCGGATTCCGGACCATCTGCGGACCCGGAATCGCGGCTCGAACAGGCTTTCGCGGACATCATGGGCCGGCAGCCGCTGACGCAAGAGTACTCGGCATCGCTGATCGTGATCGCCGGCGACGTTCCGGCGGACCAGATGCTCGATGCACTGGACAAGTCATTCGGCGCACTGCCGTCAGCAAACCCTGCGCCGGGCTTGCGCCAGGAGACGCCGGCGACGAAAGTCCCCGATGAGATCGACATACGCATGGGCAAGCCGCTTGCGCAGGCGCAGCTCGGTTACCTTTTTCCTGTGCCGGGACCCCGCGATCCGGGCTCGAGTGCCTGCCGGCTGTTGCTCTACATACTCAGTCATCACTACGAAGGGCGGCTGGGCAAGGCCGCAATCACGGAC
>DATICC010000346.1:0-5260 GCA_035457045.1 Woeseiaceae bacterium
GATCGGCAGCCTCGATGAAAGCCTCGTGATTCCAGGCCATGAAACAACGTTTGTCATCGAGCCGGGGACGTCGTTTACCGCGGTCAGCAACGCGCTTGCCGCCCGGGGTATCATCCCGCGCCCGAGAATACTGGGCGTGTACGCCAGCCTGACCGGCAAGGCCGGCTCGGTTCAGGCGGGTGAGTACAGGCTGACGCCGGACATGACCATCCGCGACATGCTGGATGCATTTCTTGCGGGTGATGTAGAACTTCATGCTTTCACCATCGTCGAGGGCTGGAATACCCGCGAGTTACTCGCCGGCATGGCGACAAACTCAGCCATCCGGATCACTGTCAGTGATGAGGACCTTTTGCGCTTTCTTGCCGAAATCGGCGCGCCGTACACGCATCCGGAAGGCCTGTTCCTGCCCGAGTCCTATCACGTCCCGCGCGGCACCCGGGATACGGATCTGTTGCGCCAGGCATACGACCTCATGCAGACGACGCTGGAAGAAGAATGGCAGCGTCGCGATCCGGCCGTTCCTTTTACGAATTCGTACGAGGCGTTGATACTCGCGTCGATCGTCGAGAAAGAGACGGCGCGGGCCGACGAGCGTGCGCGCATTGCCGGCGTATTCATCAGGCGACTGGACCGGCGTATGAGATTGCAGACGGATCCCACCGTGATTTACGGCATCGGCGAAAAGTTTGACGGGAACCTGACACGCGCGGACCTGCAGACGGATACGCCCTACAATACCTACACGCGAGGTGGCCTGCCGCCGACCCCGATCGCAATGCCCGGCCGGGAAGCGATCCGGGCGGTACTGCACCCGCAACCGGGCAACGAACTGTATTTCGTCGCTACGGGCCTGGGTGACGGCAGCCACCGCTTTTCCGAAACGATCGAGCAGCACGAAGCCGCGGTACGCGAACTTGTCGCCCGGCAGCGGGCGAACCGACAGGCAGCACAAGGGCAGTGATGAGTAAAGGGAAGTTCATTACCGTGGAAGGCATCGAAGGCGTAGGGAAATCGACGAATATCGAATTTCTCGCGGGACTGGTCGAAGCCGCAGGGCACGCCGTGTTCCGCACACGCGAGCCGGGCGGCACGCCGATGGCGGAATCGATACGCGAATTGTTGCTGGAACACGGCCACGAACCGGTGCCCGACGTTGCGGAATTGCTGTTGTTCTTCGCGGCGAGGTCACTGCACCTGCACAATGCCATCAGGCCGGCACTGGAGCGCGGCACCTGGGTGATTTGCGATCGCTTCACCGATGCGAGCCGGGCCTACCAGGGAAGCGGGCGCGGGCTCGACATGGCCATGATCAACCGGCTGGCCGACTGGGTACAGGAAGGCCTCGAGCCACAACTGACCCTGTTGCTGGACGCGCCGGCGGCAGTCGGCATGGCACGCGCAGGCGCCCGCGGCCGGAGCGACCGCCTGGAATCCGAACAGGCGTCGTTCTACACCCGTGTACGGAATGGCTACCTGGACCTTGCGCTTGCCTATCCGGAACGATTTCATGTCGTGGATGCGAGCCGGCCGATCGAGGAAGTACAGGCCGAGATCAGAAAAGCCATGAGGAGAATTCTCGACTCGTGAATCAGGTTTAATAATAGAGAACAAAATATTGAAAAATATGGAATTATCATGGCTCACTGACTCGGCCCGTCGGCTCGATTCGTGGATCGCACTGGGCCGCATGCCACATGCCATCATGCTGCTCGGTCCGCCGGGTGTCGGCAAACGCTGCCTGGCTGCGTGGCTGGGCAGGCGTCACCTTGGCAAGGCCAGTGACGGGTCCGGGCCGGTGTTCCCGCTGGAGGTGCCGGAACTCGCCGACCTGCGATGGCTGCGTCCACCGGAAGACAAGGTCGCTCTCGGTATCGAGGTCGTGCGGGAGCTGATCGGCGACCTGTCATTGACGAGTTACGACGGGCGCGGCAAGGCGGCGGTTATCGAACCCGCGGATGCCATGACCGCCAGCGCCGCCAACAGTCTGCTGAAGACCCTCGAGGAACCGTCCGGCAACGCCCTGCTGATTCTCGTCGTGGACCGGGTCGGGCGCCTGCCGGCCACCGTGGTAAGCCGCTGCCAGCGAGTCGAAATTGCCGTGCCGCCGGTAGCGCAAAGCCTGGCATGGCTCAATCGGGTCAAACCATCGGATCGCTGGGCCACTGCACTCGGCCTGGCCGGAAATGCGCCTGTGCGGGCACTCGAGATGGCCGATTGCACCGACGATGCGGAGGCGCTGGCAAAGGACTTCTCGGCACTCGCACGCAATGAGGCACAACCCCTGGCGACAGCCGCACGCTGGATGCGGCTCGACAGCCGGTTCGTGCTGGACTGGTTGTGCCGCCAGGTGGAACTGGCCATCCTGCGCTCGTTCGGCAATGCCGCCGGGCCCGACTCCGTCACGGCGGATTTTGTGCTACAGCGCATGGACAGGCGAAAATTGTTCTGTTATCTAGACATCATCAACCGGATCCGGAGTCAGCCTGAGGGTTCGTACAACGTACAGCTGACCCTGGAGAGCCTGTTGATCGACTGGGCCGATGGCCTGCGGGATTGTCGATCGACCGGAGACTCCGGCAACTTGCGATTGAGTTTTGCCAGGTAACAGGAATGACCAAACCCGGATTGCTGACGCTGACGATCAAGGACAAGAGTGCGCTGTACCTCGCGTACATGCCGTTCGTCGTCAATGGCGGACTGTTCATTCCGACGAACAGCTCGTATCGGCTCGGTGACGAGGTCTTCATGCTGCTGAACCTGATGGGCGAGGACGAGAAGATTCCTGTCGCCGGCACCGTTATCTGGATGACGCCAAAAGGTGCGCAAGGCAAACGCACGACCGGAATCGGCGTCCAGTTCAGCGACCAGGACCAGGGCAACACGCAGAAGAAAATCGAGAACTATCTCGCCGGGGCCCTCGGCGGAGACAAACCCACCCATACGATGTAGGTTACCTCGCGGTCCGTCGATTGTCCGCCGGCTCTCCGGAACGGGCAGGGCAAGGCTCAATTGCTGTTGATGCCGCCCTTCAGCACGTAGGCATGATAGCCGCGCTCGCTCAGGATATAGGCTCCCGCCGAACTCCGGCGACCGGTATCGCAGCAGACGACATACTTCATGGCGGGATCGAGCGTATTGATCTTCAGGCGTATGAAATAAAGCGGAATGTTCAGCGCGCCGTCCTTGTGCTGGTTTTCAAACTCGGAGGGCAAACGCACGTCCAGCCATTTGCCGCCGGAACTGACGATCTGCTCTGCTTCCTTGGCCGTTACCCAGTCGAGCATCGGTTCGTTCAGCAACCGTTTGAAATCTTCCTTGCCGAGTCGCATGACCGATCCATCGGTCTGCATGGTCACGGTTGCATTGCGTTTGGCATCGGAGATCAACGCTTCCTCGCCGAAGGTGTCACCAACGGACAGTTCCGCCAGTTTGATACCGTCCTTGTTCAAGGGCGTTTCACGGGTCACGAGGCATTTGCCGCGAGTCAATACGTAAAAGAAATCGCCTTCCGAGCCCTGTTTGAGTACGACGTCGCCTGCCTTGTAATTGATCTGCTGCATGCGCATGAAGATCGCCTGGATATTGGCTGGCGGGATCTTGTGAAAGGCCTTGGTCTGCAACAGCATGGTCATCCAGTCATCGCCGACGTCGGTCTGGCCTTGCAGCTCGGAGACCTCGTACGAACCGGTCTGGTCCCAGGTGAGCATGACATCGAGCAGGTCGCTGTCGATCGAGATGTACTGTACGCGGTCCCGCGCACGTGCCGCCACGCGACGCGGAAACTGTGGTGCGACCGGATTCCTGGCGGCATCTTTGCCGCCCTGAATGATCTCCGTCACCTTGCCCTGGTCCAGTAGCTCCAGGGAGCCAGAGACGACATAAATGGTTCGCTTCTCGGTGTCGCCTTCCTTGAACAGGATCTGTTGCGGCGACAGTTCACGGACCTGCACCTTGCGCGCGAGCGCGATCAGGTTATCCCGCTTCAAACCATCCAATGGGGAAAAGTTCTTGAGCAGATTGATGTCCAGCTGCTCACCCGACATTCTTCATCCTGTTTACGCTCGTCTTGGTTGTTCTGGGCAGGTCGCCTAAGCCCTTATTCTAACGTCAATTTGTCCACTTCCGATACCGCTGTGTCCCGCAGCGTGATGCGACGCACAGTTTGGCAGCGGCCGATAGCGGCAGAGCTCCTCGATACACAACGGTATTGCGTCAATGCAGCTGCGCCCAGCCGACGTGCGGACGAAACCGGTCGCCATACCGCTTGCTGAGATCCAGCAGTACGCGCTCGATCTCCGCCGGCCCGCGATCCCTTGCGTACTGGATCGGGCCACCGCGAAACGGTGCGAAGCCGGTGCCGAAGATCACCCCGGCATCCAGCAGGTCGGCGTCGGATACGACACCCTCGTGCAGGCAGGCAACGGCTTCGTTGATCAGCGGCAGCATCAGCCTGTCCATGGCATCGTCGGGTACCTTTCCTGACGCCCGCGGTTTGATCGCTTTGCCGTCTGCCCACTTGTAAAATCCCTGGCCGGATTTGCGCCCGAGTTGCCCGTGCTCGACCATTTTCGCAAGCCGGGCCGGGACCGGTCGTCCATATTCCGTGCCCAGGACCTTGGAAACGTGCAAAGCAACATCGATGCCTACGCTGTCGACCAGTTCGACCGGCCCCATGGGCATCCCGAAATCCTCGGCTGTCCTGTCTATGTCGACGAATGCCATGCCCGACTCGGCGAGGTGCATGGCCTCGGCCATGTACGGCGCCAGCACCCGATTCACCACAAAGCCGGGTGAGCTCGCGCATTCCAGTGGAAACTTGCCGATCGCTTTGACGAAGGCAAAACCTGCATCGAGAACGGCGCGCTCGGTGTCCTTGCATCGGATCACCTCGACCAGCGGCAGGACGGAAACCGGATTGAAAAAATGCAGGCCGATGAACCTTTGTGGTCGTTCCAAAACACTGCGGAGATTCTCGAGCCGGATGCTCGAAGTGTTCGTTGCCAGCACCGCCGCTTCCGGCATTCGCTCTTGAAGTTTCTGATACAGCTGCTGTTTTGCCTCAGGATTTTCGAAGATGGCCTCGATGATCAGGTCTGCATGGGCGACGCCTTCGCCAGCAACGTCGGCACGCAGGCGGGACGCCGCTGCAGTACGGTCCCCGGGATCGCGCAATTTCTTGTCGAAAAGTTTCTGCGCTCGCTGCATGGCCGGTTGTACGTATTCGTCGGCGCGATCCTGCAGAGTTACCTCGAGCCCG
>DATICC010000347.1:0-5785 GCA_035457045.1 Woeseiaceae bacterium
GCGGGCGACGCGGACCCTAAACCCGGCACATATCCTGTCATCGCGTCGCCTGCGGTGCAGGCTCCTACAAGGCAAGCCCGTTAAACATTGGTGCCATAAAGAATGCCGTCGCCCGCGATGCTGGCTCCTACAGCGCAAGTCCAGAAACCGCCCGCGTTATTCCTGCGTGCGGATTTCTTCGCGCAGGGTGGCGATGCGTTCGTACTGGCGCGGTGCTGTGCGGCCGAGGCAATGGCGGTCGCGCGGGCAATTGGTACTTCGCGGGCAGATGATGCTCGCGTCCTTTGCCGCACCGTCGGCGATCCAGCCGATGTTCAGGATCTTGCTGACGGTCTCCAGGCTGCGCCGCGCCTCCGCCGGGACTGGCGCCGTTCCGCCGCGACGGTTGCAGGCCGCTTCGATCTCCGCGATCACGTCCCCGGCATCGATGCCCTGCGCGTTCAGCGCCGGCGCGAGGTCGACACCGGCACAGATCACGTGGCGATTGCCGGCCGGATCGCGGCTGCGTATCGATTCGCAGCAATAGAGCCGCGCGTCGTCGCCGTTTCTAAGCACCGAGATCTGTGCCGAGGGCTTGTCCGATGTGCTGTTCAGCATGCGAAACACCGCCCAGTGCTGGCAGGGATCGCTCACCATGCGCATGTTGCCCCAGGGTAGCGGGATGCCGTTGCCGCGGTACACGGCGCGCAAATTGCCCGGCGGGTAGGCATCGAAATAATGCCAGTGAGGGTAGGGCGACACGCTGGACATGCGGCGCATGATCAGCGTGGTCGATAATTCGACTTTGTTGCCCACGTCCATGGCATAGGCGTTGCGCGCGAGGAACTGGCGAAACGGCGCTTTGGGGCCGAGGAGCGCCGCAGCGAAATAGCTGCACTCGAAATCCCGCCACGCATACAGGATATCGCGCGCGTCCATGGTGGGCGATTCGGTTTCGAAGCGCCGGCCCGAGAGCTGGTCGCCGGTGATCTGCATCGAGCGCGCCCCGTCGCCATCGTGCAGGACGCGGTGGGCGATGTGATTGGCGAGATCGTACTTGATGCGGCCCTGGCGCTTTTCGAGCTGCCGGTTCAGGTACACGACATCGGGCGCGTCGTAGAACGAGCGCACCAGCGTGTTCAGCGGCTTCTCCGTGTCGCGGCGGTCGCGGAACGCCGGTTTGTCGAACCAGCGGATTTTCAGTCCCGCCTGCTTCGCCATGGCGAAGAGATCCTCGTCGCTCAACGGAAACTGCTTGCGCCCGACGCTCTCCGCCGCACGCTCGAGGTCCGGGAAGCGGTTCTGGTGCGATTCCTGGTGGGCGCGGATCAGCAAGTGTGCGAACTGCCGGCCCGTTGTGCCCGTCTGCGCCAGCAGCTCGGGGATGGCGGTCTGCAGGTGCCCGGTGGAAAAAAGAAAAGCGGGCTCGAGCGGCATGCCGTCGATGCCGCCGACTTTCGGCGCCGGTTCGATCCTTACGTTGTCGAGGCTCTCATCGAAGAACCACGCGCGGTCTTTCTGGAAGATGTCGGCGATGACCTGCATGAGTTTTTCGGAAGGGACGCGCTTGCCGTTTTCGATCATTGACAGGTAGGACACGGACGGCGCCGCCTCGCGGTCGATCTGCATGCAGCGCACCGACAGGTCCTCGAGCGTCAGCTGGTTGCGCTTACGCTGGCTGCGGATCTTGGTGCCGAGAAAATGCGCCTTGCGGAGCAGGCCCTTGCCGGTCGCCATGGCGGTTTCCTTTGTGAAATTAACACAGTGAAATTTTCACTGTGAAATTATCCATGTACTGCCGCTATTATGCGCTTGTAACTGCCGGTCCGGAAGGGCCGTCCATACCAGGGCTATACAAGGGAGACAGCCATGCAACGGAAAGAGCAGATAAAAGCCCTCGAGGCGGAATGGGCCGACAGCCCGCGGTGGAAGGGCGTGGAACGGAATTACACTGCGGCGGACGTTGTCCGGCTGCGCGGTACCGTGCAGGTCGAATACACACTGGCACGGCTCGGCGCCGAAAAGCTCTGGCGCCTCGTGAACCAGGAAAAGCCGCTCTGCGCACTCGGTGCCATGACGGGTAACCAGGCAATACAGGAGGTTCAGGCCGGACTGAAAGCCATTTATTGCTCGGGCTGGCAGGTCGCCGGCGATGGCAACAGCGCCGGGCAGATGTACCCGGACCAGAGCCTCTACCCGGTGGATTCGGTGCCGAAAATGGTCGAGCGCATCAACAATGCGTTTGCCCGCACCGACGAAATCTACGCTCTAAACGGCGACGACAGCATCGACTGGTTCGCGCCGATCGTTGCCGATGCCGAAGCGGGATTCGGCGGCAACCTGAACGCATTTGAATTGATGAAGCACATGATCCGCGCCGGCGCCGCGGGCGTGCATTTCGAGGACCAGCTTTCCAGCGCAAAGAAATGCGGCCACATGGGCGGCAAGGTGCTGGTACCGACACAGGAAGCGATCGCGAAACTCTCGGCCGCGCGGCTTGCCGCCGACGTGCTCGGGGTACCGACGGTGTTGATTGCCCGCACCGATGCCGATGCCGCCAACCTGATCACCTCGAATTCCGACGAACGCGATCTCGCCTTCATCACCGGCGAGCGCACCGCCGAGGGATTCTTCCGCACGCGCCCTGGCATCGAGCAAGCGATCTCGCGCGGCTTGTCCTACGCGCCCTACGCCGACATGCTGTGGTGCGAGACTTCCAAGCCGGACCTGGCCCAGGCGAAACGCTTTGCCGAGGCCATCCGCGCGGAGTATCCGGACCAGCTCTTGGCCTACAACTGCTCACCCTCGTTCAACTGGCAGGCGAACCTCGACGAGAACACCATGCGCCACTTTCGTGAGGAACTCGGCGCCATGGGCTACAAGTTCCAGTTCATCACGCTGGCCGGCTGGCATGTGCTGAACTCGAGCATGTTCCGCTTAAGCCGCGCTTACAAGGCCGAGGGCATGTATGCCTATTCGCAATTGCAGCAGCAGGAATTTGCCGACGAGAAGCTCGGCTTTCGCGCCGCCAAGCACCAGTCCTTCGTCGGTGCAGGCTATTTCGACGCAGTGCAAAACACGATCATGGCGGGGCATTCCTCGACCACCGCAATGGACGGCAGCACCGAGGAAGCGCAGTTCGTCGCGTGAGGGCTGAGGCGGCAACGGATGCCGGCCGAAGCAGTGTAGGAGCCTGCATTGCAGGCGACGCGGAGTTCGAACCCGGCACGACTCCCGTCATCGCGTCGCCTGCAATGCAGGCTCCTGCACGGCAAGCCCAAAGCCGGTGTTCGCCCGCGGTGCGGGTTCCTGCGTATCTCTTCGCCGGTCGACGTACGTGAGCCAGGCCGTTCAAGTCGAGACCATCGCCGCCGTTCGCATTTGCGATGCGTTCCGCAATTACAACAATCGCTTTCGCGAGGTCACGCGCCGCGCCGCGCGGCATTTTGAAACCCGCAACTGGACGGGTGCGAAGCTCGATGCGGTGCGCCGCATCGACCTGTACCAGCAATCGGTCGTGCTGGTGCTGCAAGACCTGCAGCAGATTCTCGGCACGCAATTCCGGGACCGTGACGCCTGGGGCCGGATCAAGGTGCTGTATACCGGCCTGATCGCCGGCTGCGACGACCGCGAGTTCTACCAGACCTTTTTCAGCTCGGTCAGCCGGCGTGTTTTCGATACGGTCGGCGTCGACCCGCTGGTGGAGTTCCTCGCCGCCGATGTCGAGCCGGGCAACTACCAGTCGCGACCCTTGCGTACCCGGCGCTACCGGAATCGCGGATCGCTCAGGTTCCTGTTCGATGAAATCCTGGCCGACCTGCCGTTCGCGCGCCGATTCCGCGACATCGAGAGCACTCTGGGTTTCATCACAGCCGAAGTCGAGGCCTGTCTGGCCGAGCAAGGTCGTCTCGAAGACGTCGATTCGATCGAACTCATCGTGCCGCTCTTTTACCGCGGCCAGCGCGCCTACCTCGTCGGCCGCCTGCTCGGCAAGGGCTGGCAGATACCGCTGGTGATACCGTTCAAGCACGCCGACGAAGGAATACTTTGCGATGCCGTGATCCTGTCCGAGCGCGAAGTCAGCATCCTGTTCGGCTTCACCCGCAGCTATTTTCACGCCGACCTGCCGGTCGTCGGCAGCGCCGTGGAATTTCTCAAAAAGATGCTGCCGGAGAAACCGGTCGCGGAGCTGTACACGGTGCTCGGCCGCGCGAGACAGGGGAAGACGGAGCGCTATCGCGCGCTGATGCAGCACCTTGCGCAATCCACCGACCTGTTCGAGCATGCGCGCGGTGAAACCGGCATGGTGATGGAAGTTTTCACGTTGCCTTCGTTCAACCTGGTTTTCAAAGTGATTCGCGACCGGTTCGCGCCGCCTAAAACCGTGCGCCGCGAGGAAGTGCGCGAAAAATACGAGCTGGTATTCCGCCACGATCGCGCCGGTCGGCTGGTCGATGCGCAGGAGTTCAGGCGCCTGTCCTTCGACGTCGGGCGTTTCAGTGGCAAGCTGCTGGAATCGCTACTCGAAAGCTGCAGCATGAACTGCCGGATCGACGGTGACCAGTTGCTGATCGAGCACCTGTACGTCGAGCGCCGCCTGACACCGTTGAACATCTATCTGCGCGAAGCGCCCGCCGAAGACGCGGCCCATGCGGTCATCGACTACGGGCAGGCGATTCGCGATCTTGCCTCCAGCAATATTTTCGCCGGGGATCTCCTGCCGAAGAATTTCGGCGTCACGAGGCGCGGCCGGGTGATCTTCTATGACTACGACGAAGTGTGCCGGATCACCGACTGCCGCTTCCGCGATTTTCCACGCGGTGACGACGTCGACGAGATGCGCGCCGGCGCCTGGTTCTACGTGGCGCCGAACGACGTCTTTCCCGAACAATTCATCCAGTGCATCGGTTTAAGCCCGGAACTGAGAGGTCTGTTTCGCCGCCTGCATGGCGAATTGCTGACCGCGAGCTGGTGGACGAATATCCGGGCGCGGCTGGCACGCGGCGAAACCATCGACGTCCTGCCGTACGCTCTCACAAGCCGCGTGACCCGGGTGCCGGGCGCCGGCCATTATGCGGCCGCCTTGCACAAACCGGCGGAACCCGTCATCAGTGGACTCGCCACGCGCGGGCAGTAGACAATACCCGCCGCAGTGCTACCATGGTTTCGTTGCTTCTGTAACGAACAAAATAAAAACTCGTTAATTCAATAGCATATGACCAACAAGGTTACGGGATGAAGCTGGCGAGCCTGAAGTCGGGCCGACGCGACGGCACACTGGTCGTGGTGAGCCGCGACCTGTCACGCTGTGTCGCCGTGCCGCGCATCGCAAAGACCCTGCAGGCGGCTCTCGATGACTGGGAGTCGCTGAGCGACAAGCTCATCGTGGTCGCCGCGAGGCTCGAATCCGGGCGCGCGAAGGGCGCGCAGAAATTCGATCCGTGCAAGGCGCATTCGCCGCTGCCCCGCGCTTTCCACTGGGTCGACGGCAGCGCATACGTGAACCACGTCGAACTGGTGCGCAAGGCCCGCGGCGCCGAGATGCCGGAAAGTTTCTGGCACGACCCGCTCGTATACCAGGGTGGCTCGGACGATTTCCTCGGGCCCTGTGATGACATCGACGTCGCCAGCGAGGATTTCGGCATCGACATGGAAGCCGAGACCGCGGTCGTGACCGGCGACGTGCCCATGGGTACGCCGGTATCGGATGCCGGCCGCTACATACGGTTGCTGATGCTGGTGAACGACGTCTCCCTGCGCAACCTGATTCCGGCGGAACTGGCCAAGGGCTTCGGCTTCTACCAGT
>DATICC010000348.1:0-3945 GCA_035457045.1 Woeseiaceae bacterium
CCGCAATTGCGAGGATACTTTCCGCCTGCTTTGCACCATGGCGGGGCGACACCCGCTGAGTCCCTTGTCACTGCGCGATGGCTTGCCATCCGCGGAGAGGTTCGCCGCCTTGCCGCTCAGGAATCTGAAAATCGGCTGGCTTGGGAATTACTCGGGCTACCTCGAGATGGAGCGTGGCATTCTCGCGCTTTGCGAAGCGGGGCTGCAGGCATTCGCAGGAAACGGCGCCAGCGTCGAGCCCTGCGCGCCGAATTACGAACTACCTCGCCTCTGGGAGACGTGGCTGACGTTGCGGCATTGGTCCGCCAACTGGGCGCTGCCGCTGTACGACGATGTCGCGAGTCGGCGGATGCTGAAGCCGGAAGTCGTCTTCGAAGTCGAAGGCTCACTGGGTCTCACGGCCGAGCGCGTCTACGCAGCCGGCGTGGCTCGCAGTGAATGGTTTCGCGCACTCGGGCAGCTTTTCGAGGACTACGATTTCCTGGCACTGCCAACGGCCCAGGTGTTTCCCTTCTCGAAGGACCTGCACTGGCCGCCACGTATCAACGATCGTGACATGGATACGTATCACCGCTGGATGGAAGTTGTCATCGGCGGTACGTTGGCCGGGCTGCCGATAGTCAATGTACCGGTCGGGTTCGACGCCCGCGGCCGGCCCATGGGCATGCAGCTTATGGGAGCCTTCGGCGAGGACCGGCGCGTGCTCGAACTGGCGCTCGCCTACGAGCAGATCACAGGCTTTCTCGATCAGCGCCCAGCCCTGTAGGAGCCCGCATCGCGAGCGACATGCAGGAGTCGCGCGCAATGCGGGCTCCTACAATGAATCCTCGGGCGTCTTCTCAAGGATCTTTCGTCCGGTGAACATTGCCGAAATGATGGCGCCGCCCTCGCGCAATTCGACATACAACGCAGCAATGATATGCAGCCCAATCAGTGCGAGGAGCACAAAAAAATTGTACTCATGTACTTCAACGATTGGCGAGCGAAATTCTCGCATCGAAGCGTACGCATCGGCATTGACCGTGTCCGGTGCATACGGTTTGACCAACGCAGGATCGTGCGTATCCGCAGCCACCCATTCCGCGATCTTGCTGCCGAAGGGTGGCATGTACACGTCGGTGCCCGCCAGGATCAGGCCGGTCCCACCCTGCACGAGCAGTAACAGCAGCAGCACCGACAGGTAGATGCGCGCCACCGGATTGTGACCGAGATAGGTCGGTGGTTTTCCGGCAAAAAATCCACGGACAAACTCCGCGAGCCGTTTGCCGAAGCCGCGGCCACCCGGCAGCAGCGCCCGCCAGCGAGCGTAGGGCCCGCCGACGAATCCCCAGACCAATCTCCAGGCCAGGTTGGCGATGAATACGTAACCTGCATAGACATGCACGGTCTTCAGGAGAACCTTGCCCGGGTCGTTCGGAATGCCCAGTGCATCCGCATTCAGGATTACGGTTCCAATGCTGGCCAGCGTCAGCACGGCCAGTGCGTTTATCCAGTGAAAGAGCCTTTGCGATCGGTCCCAGACCGCGTATGTCCTGAGCGTCATTTTCAGTCTCCGGTAAGCGGCAACAGCGGAACGACCTGTCCATCACGAAAGCGCACTTTGCCGCCGACAATGGTCATCGTGATCTTCGTTTCGCGGATCCTGTCGTCCGCTACGGTGAGCAGGTCCTGTGAAAGCACGGTGATGTCGGCGAGCTTGCCCGGGGTCAGTGATCCCTTCACGTCCTCCTCGAACGCAGCGATGGCGTTGCCCATCGTGTAGGAATACAGGGCTCGCTCGCGGCTATAGACTTCCTGTGGCTGGAACGTCGTGCCATCCGGCAGCAGGCGGGTCACCGAACAATGGAAACTCGCGATCGGGTCGATTTCATCGACCGGCGGATCGGTGCCGTTGGTCGGTACTGCACCGGCCTCTGCCAGCGTGTTGAATATGTAGCCGCGTTCGCGTGTGCGCTCGGGTCCCAGCCGGTCGACCACCCACGGCCCGTCGGAGCAGGCAAAAATGCCTTGCACTGCCGGTATGACGCCGAGATCGACGGTGCGTTTGACATCGTCAGGGTGTATGACCTGTGCGTGTTCGATACGCCAGCGCAGATTCTTTTTGTCCGGATGTCGCGCAAATTCTGCCTCGTATATATTCAGGAGTTCCTGGTAGGCGCGATCGCCGATGCCCTGGATCGCCATCTGGTAATCGTTTTCGATCGCGAGCCTGGCCGATGCTTCGATTTCCTCGATCGGCACGACGTTCAATCCGTGGCTGCGCGGCATGTCCGTGTACGGTTCGAGCAACCAGCCGCCGTGCGTGCCTAGCGCGCCATCCAGCACTTTCTCGCCAATCGTACGCACGGTGAGGAAGTTGTTGCCATAGCCAACCATGCGATAGTCGGCGAGCTTGTCCTGCATGTCCTTCGACTCTTCCTCGAAAGCCATGTAAAGGCGCACCGGGAGCTGGCCTTCGTCCGCCATTTTCCGGATGAGATCGACCTCGGCGAACGAAGTACCCAGATCCTGGAACGAGGTTATGCCGTGTCGTAAGGATTCCTCGCCGGCAAGAATCACCATGCGCCGAAGTTCTGCCTCCGCAACGCCGGCCTGGCGCCGACCCTGGTGGCCGGAATGGGCCTCGCGAAAAATATCCTGCGCAGCCTCGCGCATCATTCCGGTCGCGTGCCCGTTGCTGTCTCGCACGATCTCTCCGCCTTCCGGCGGCTGCGTCGTGTCGGTCAGCTCGACCAGCGTCATCGCTTTCTGGTTGACGAACACTGCATGTCCGCTGGTGTGGATCAGCATCACCGGATGATCGGGAGTTGCGGCGCTCAAGGCATGGTGCACCGGCAGGCCTTCGACCAGCACGCTCTCTTTGGTTTGCCATTTGTCCTGGTGCCAGCCGCGGCCAATGATCCACTCGCCGGGCGGCGTGGTTTTCGCTGACTCCGCGACCATCGAGACGATTTCGGCAAAACTCTTTGCATGACGAAAATCGAGGATGAGGAGTGAGCCGCCGAAGCTCGTGTAATGCCCGTGGCCCTCGATCAGCCCGGGTATCGCCGTTTGCCCGCCCAGGTCGATGAACCCGGTACTGTCCCCGATCCAGGGTGCGATCTCCTCTGCTGTGCCTGTCGCCACGATCCGGTCGCCGGCGATGGCCAATACGTCGACTCTCGTCCGGTCGGGATCCACGGTCACGATATTGCCGTTGATCAGCACCAGGTCGGCGATGGCGTGCTTGTCGGCCGCATCGAGGTCACAGGCGCAGAGCGCCAGGAAGAACGGAATGACAACGATATTTCGCATGTGGTGCCCTGCAATTGATGTAAGCATCAGTGACTGAACCGCGCTGCAGGAGCCTGCATTGCAGGCGACATGTCGGGGTCGCCTGCAATGCAGGCTCCTACAGAAAATTCAGATTGCAGCTATATTAACCCTAACCGAACAAGGATTCCGTCACTGCAATACGATTACGGAGATGGCCGATATGCCAAATCTTGCCAGCAATGCCACCGACAGGCTTTCGGCTTTGCCCACCAGGAGCGGTTTCCGCCAGCGCGGCATGGAAATGACGCGGCTGGAGACCTTCACCGATGCGGCCTTCGCCTTCGCCGTAACCCTGCTGGTCATCGGTGGCAGCGATTCGGTGCCTGCCAATTTCGATGAGATGCTGCTGGCCCTGAACCAGGTACCGGCCTTCGCGGCGAGCTTCGCAAACATCATGCTGTTCTGGTATGCGCACCACATCTGGAGTCGCCGTTTCGGCCTGGAGGATACGATCTCGATACTGCTGAGCCTGCTGCTCATATTCGTCATACTGATCTACGTCTATCCGCTGAAAGCCATCTATTCCGGAGCCATTGAGTTCTTCAGCAATGGCTACTTCACATCCTATTTTGGCCTGAGGTCCCTCGCAGATCTGCGCGACCTGTTCGTCATCTTCGGCCTGGGCTTTGC
>DATICC010000349.1:0-11364 GCA_035457045.1 Woeseiaceae bacterium
CTGCTGGTACCTGCGGGCGACGTAACCGTCGAACAGGTCGGTGATGGCGGCAATGCCGAAAACGATGCCCGCAACCGGGCGCGCATACGGCAAGGGACTGAAGAAACACATGACGACGACCGGGATCGCCGCAATCCGGATCAGTGTCAGAACATTTGCCGCGTTCAGTTTCACGGTCTTGCCCCTGGCCTCACACGCCTGCGTCTGCGTGCAAATTGTCGTAAATCTTCTCAGCCAGCCTGCGGCTGATTCCGTGGACCTTGACCAGGTCATCGATTCCTGCCGCCTTGATGCCCTGCAAGCCTCCAAACTGACGCAACAACTCGCGGCGTTTTTTCGGCCCAAGGCCGCTGATGTCTTCGAGTCTCGAGGTATTCCTTGCCCGGGCCCTGCGGCCGCGATGCCCGGTGATGGCGAATCGATGAGCTTCGTCGCGAATCTGCTGGATCAGGTGCAACGCCGGCGAGTCCGGCGGCAGTATAGTGGGCCGGCTCTGGCCTGCCAAGAACAGCTGCTCCATGCCCGGTTTGCGTGTCGGCCCCTTGGCAACGGCGACGAGTTTCATGCCGTCGAGCCCGAGTTCGTCCATGACGGTCATAGCCTCGGACAGCTGCCCCTTGCCACCATCGATGAGCACCACGTCCGCGGTCGTTATTTCACCCCTTGCCACCCGGACATAGCGCCGCCGCATGGCCTCCGCCATTGCGGCATAATCGTCCCCCGCTTTCGGTTCCGAGAGGTTGAAGCGCCGGTAGTCGCTTTTCAGCGGTCCGGCCTGGTTGAATACGACGCAGGACGCCACCGCCGCTTCGCCGGAGGTGTGGCTGACGTCGAAACATTCAATGCGCTCCGGCGTTGCATCCATTTGCAGCAGTTCACCCAGCGCCTCGAATTGCCTGCGGATGCTGGAGTTGCTGGCGAGCTGCAACTTCAGGCCCTGCTCGGCATTGGTCCCTGCCATTTGCAGCCACCGCTGGCGGTCGCCGCGCACACGGGAACGGATGCGCACCTGGTGCTGGCTGCGCTGCGTGAACTCGGACTCGAGCAGCCGGCTGTCGTCGACCTCGAGCGGCAGGATGATCTCCGCCGGCGCCTCCCGTCCCAGGTAGTACTGGGGAAGGAATCCTTCAAGCACTTGCTTCTCCGTCGCGTCCACTCCGATCCTCGGAAAATGATTGCGGCTGCCGAGTACAGCCCCCTGCCGGATGAACAAGACCGTCACGCAGTGCGTACCCCTTTCCGACGCGATCGCGATCACGTCGAGATCCTTTGCGGCACTGTTGGACACGTGCTGCTCTGCCTCGACTTGCCGTATGCGCGATATCTGGTCGCGAAACCGGACTGCTCTCTCGTAATCCTGTGCCGCGGATGCCTGTTCCATCCTGGCAACGAGCGTATTGATGACCTCGCGGTTCCTGCCTTCGAGAAATTCGATCGCTGCCTCGATGTCCTCCGCGTACGCTGACGCATCGATCAAACCGACACAGGGCGCGGTACAACGCCGTATCTGGTACTGCAGGCAGGGACGGGTTCGATTGGCGAAGTAACTGTCCTGGCATTGCCGGATCATGAACAGCTTTTGCAGCTCGTTCAGCGTCTTTCGGACTGCCCCGGTGCTCGGGTAGGGACCGAAATACTTCCCCGGCCCCTTGCGCGGGCCGCGGTGGAACTCGAGGCGCGGAAACGGGTGCCGGTTCGATACATAGATGTAGGGATAGCTCTTGTCATCGCGCAACGTGACATTGAATTTCGGTTTGTGCTGCTTGATCAGGTTGTACTCGAGCAGCAATGCCTCCGCTTCGGTGCCGGTAACCGTCACTTCGACGTTGCTCACCACAGTCATCAGGCTTGCGGTCTTTGCGTCGCCCGACTTCTTCTGAAAGTAATTCGAAACGCGCTTTTTCAGGTTCTGCGCCTTGCCGACGTATACGACCTTTCCCTTGTCGTTCAGCATGCGATAGACGCCCGGCCGGGTGGTCAGGTTGCGCAGGAAGGTTTGCGAATCGAATGGGGCTGTTTCGGTCACGGGAGAGGCCAGGTGCAAGCTGTGACAATTCTACTACGCGCCGCGCACCGCGAATTGTGCATTCAACAGGGTACGCGCTTTCGAGAAAATGTCCCGAAACATCTCTGCCGTGAGCCGGCCGGTGTTGGTGTTGTAACGACTGCAATGATAGGAATCGAGGAGCTGCCGCCCTGCCCCGAGCCGATAAACCATCCCGTGTGCAAATGGATAGTCGGTCTGCCGCAGTCGCACCGCACGGATCACTGCCCTGTGAGCGATCCCCCCGAGTGCCAGTACCAGGGTGTGGCTCGCCAGGCCATGCAGTTCGCCTGCGAGGTAACGGTTGCAGGTGGCGATTTCCGCCCCGACGGGTTTGTTGTCCGGTGGCAGGCATTTCACTGCATTGGTGATGCGGCAATTGATGAGGTGCAACCCGTCGTCGGCGGACGTCGATTCCGGTCCGCTGCTGAAGCCGAATTCGTGCAGGGTCCGGTACAACAGGATGCCCGCATGATCACCGGTGAAGGGCCGCCCGGAGCGATTTGCCCCGTGCATGCCGGGCGCCAGGCCGACGATCAGCAACCTGGCATCCGCCGCGCCGAAGGGTGGCACCGGTTTGCAGTAGTAACCGGGATTGTCACGCGCCACCCGGTCGAGAAAGGCAGCTAGCCGCGGGCACGACCTGCAATTCCTGTCGAAAGATTCAGTCATCCATGTGTCGAATGACGGCTTCGCCAAACCCCCTCGTTCCCACCAGGGTGGCGCCGGGAATCAGCTGCTCGAGCTCGTGCTCGACTTCCTTCCGACCGTGCGGACGGTCCTTGCGAATCGGCCGGTGTATCGCTTCCCGCAGTCGCGCAAGATCGAATGTGAGTTCCTTGGCGGCAATCGTGTTCGCGACTCCCTTGATGATCAGGTCCGCCGCTTCGTGCCAGCCGATGTAGCGGAGCATCATTTCACCGGACAATATCAATGAGCCGGGATTCACACGGTCCTTTCCCGCAAATCCGGGCGCCGTGCCGTGTGTGGCCTCGAACACAGCAACGCCCTCGCCTATGTTGCCGCCCGGTGCGATGCCTATGCCGCCGACCTGTGCGGCCAAGGCATCCGAAATGTAATCACCGTTCAGGTTCAGTGTGGCAATAACGTCGTAGTCCTCGGGCCGCATCAGGATCTGCTGCAGGAAATTGTCCGCGATGACATCCTTGATGACGATTTCGTTGCCGCTACGTGGATTTGCAAAACCGAGCCAGGGTCCGCCGCCTATCTCGACCGCGCCGAATTCCTCCCGGGCGAGCTTGTAGCCCCATTCGCAAAAGGCCCCCTCGGTGTATTTCATGATGTTGCCTTTGTGTACGAGGGTCACCGAGGACAGGTCGCGGTCGATGCAGTACTGGATGGCCTTGCGCACCAGGCGCTGCGAACCTTCCCGGGAGACGGGCTTTATGCCGATCCCGGAGCTGGCCGGAAAACGAATCCCGGTCACGCCGAGTTCGTGCTGGAGGAAATGGATCAGTTTCTGCACCTCCTGCGAGCCGGTCGGGTATTCAATGCCGGCGTAGATGTCCTCCGTGTTCTCGCGAAACACCGTCATATCGACGAGGTTTGAATCCTTCATCGGCGTTTCGACGCCGGGGAAGTAACGTATCGGCCGAACACAGGCGTACAGGTCCATCGTCTGGCGGATAGACACATTGAGGGAGCGTATCCCGCCTCCGACCGGCGTCGTCAGCGGGCCCTTGATGGAAACGACGTATTTCTGCAATGCGTGCAGCGTCTCGTCCGGCAAATAGTTGTCGCCGCCGTAGACTTCGGACGCTTTGCGGCCCGCGTACACCTGCATCCAGCAGATCGCCCTGCGCCCGGCGTACGCTTTCCGTACGGCCGCGTTCACGACGTCGAGCATTACCGGCGTGACATCGACTCCGATGCCGTCTCCCTCGATGTAAGGGATGATGGGAAAAACCGGGACACTCAGTGAATGATCAGGATTGACGGCGATCGTCTCGCCTTTCGCGGGGACCTTGATGTGATCGTAGTGCATGGAATGTCATCGGCCGGTGGTGGAAACGGGCCGAATTGTACCGGGCAGCCCCGGACCCGTCACAGCAAATATGGCGTCTCACGCTAGTCCAGTTCCTCGTACGCGACACTGGTCAGGAACGGAACGAAATCGCCACTCTTTGTAATCTCGTCCATGAGCCGGGCTGCCTCGCGATACTTGCCATCGGCGAAGGCCTTGTCGCCCACCGCCTCGCGGATTCGGGTCATTTCCTCGCGCAGCAAGGCCTTGAAGTAGCCGTAAGTTATGTTCCGGCCGGTATCGAGCACCCCGGTCTCGTGATGCACCCACTGCCAGACCTGCGCGCGCGATATTTCAGCGGTCGCGGCGTCCTCCATCAGGTGATTTATCGGTACGCAACCGTTGCCGTCCAACCAGGCTGCCATGTACTGCACGGCAACGTTGATGTTATTGCGCAGACCCTGCTCCGTGATCTTGCCCTTGGCCACCTGCAACAGGTCGGCGGCCGTCACGTGCACGTCCTCGCGGAGCCGGTCGAGCTGGTTCGGCCCGGGCATGTGCTCGTCGAAGACCTGCATGGCCAGCGGCACCAGTCCGGGGTGTGCGACCCAGGTACCGTCATGGCCGTCGCCCACCTCACGCAGTTTGTCGGCCCGCACCTTTTCCATGGCCCTTTCATTCGCGTCCGCATCACCCTTGATCGGGATCTGGGCGGCCATGCCGCCGATCGCCAACGCGCCGCGGCGATGGCAACTGCGTATGACGAGCTGGGAGTATGAGCGCAGGAAATGCGTGGTCATGGTCACTTCCGCCCGGTCAGGCAGTACGAACTCCGGATAGGCATGGAATTTCTTTATGAAGCTGAAGATGTAGTCCCAGCGGCCGCAATTCTGTCCGACGATGTAATCGCGCAATTCATAGAGAATTTCATCGATCTCGAAAGCCGCGAGGATGGTTTCGATCAGCACCGTCGCCTTGATCTCGCCCGCATCAACCACGCCGTGACGTTCGGAAAACCGGAACACGTCGTTCCACAGCCTGGCCTCGAGATGCGATTCGAGTTTCGGCAGGTAGAAATACGGGCCCGTTCCCTTGTTTTTCAACGCTTTGGCGTTGTGGAAGAGGTACAGGCCATAGTCGACCAGCGCGCCCGGCACCGGCTTGCCATCGTAAAGGACGTGTTTCTCGGGCAGGTGCCAGCCCCGCGGCCGAACGATCAGTGTTGCTATCTTCTCGTTCAGCCGGTACTTCCTGCCGCCGCTGTCGAGAGCGATGCTGCCGTCGACGGCATCGCGCAGGTTGACCTGGCCCTGCACCACGTTGTGCCAGGTCGGTGTCATCGAATCCTCGCAATCCGCCATGAAGACCCTGGCGCCGGAATTCAGGGCATTGATGATCATCTTGCGATCGGTAGGCCCGGTAATCTCCACGCGCCGATCCAGGAGATCCTGCGGGATTGGTCCGACCTTCCAGTTACCCGCCCTGATTTCGCGAGTCTCCGCGAGGAAATCCGGCATGGCGCCATTGGTGATCGCTTTCTGGCGCTCGCTGCGCCTGGCCAGCAGGTCGTCGACCCGGGCACCGAAAGCCCTGGCAAGCTCGCCTATGAATTCCAGGGCCTCATCGCCTAGGATCCCCGCCTGCCCCGGCTCGAGCGGCTGGGTGAGGCTGATGTCCGACGCTCCCCGCTTTTTTTTCGAAGTCATCTTCTGTTCCAGTATTCTTGAAAACCAATGGCTTACGACGTAAACCTACAAGCAATCAGAGGTACACGTGGGGCCCGGGCAGCGGGCGAGAATACCCTCGGCCGGCACCATGGCACAACGTGGCGGACGGCTACCCTATA
The DNA here is from genome assembly GCA_035457045.1 of Woeseiaceae bacterium. Taxonomy (GTDB): domain Bacteria; phylum Pseudomonadota; class Gammaproteobacteria; order Steroidobacterales; family Woeseiaceae; genus JAKEGN01. Next base: position 5,875 of record DATICC010000349.1, read on the forward strand.
CTGCGCGCGTGCCGCTGATCCTCCTCAATAAACCGTATCGGGTACTCAGCCAGTTTCGCGATGCCGACGGTCGTTCGACCCTCGCGAATTTCATCAGCCTGCCCGGAGTCTATCCCTGCGGACGCCTCGATTACGACAGCGAAGGCCTCATGCTGCTGACGGACGACGGCCGCCTCCAGGCCAGGATCACGGAGCCCGGCGCAAGACTTGCCAAGACCTACCTCGTGCAGGTCGAAGGCACGGCAGGTCCGCAACACATCGAGGCCCTGAAGTCCGGTGTTACGTTGAAGGATGGTCCGGCATGTGCCATTGATGCACGCCTGGTACCGGCGCCTCCCGCACTGTGGCCCAGGGAACCACCAATACGCTACCGGGCCAGTATTCCAACCAGCTGGATGGAGATCTCAATCGACGAAGGACGCAACCGGCAGATCCGGCGCATGACGGCGGCCACCGGACTGCCGACGCTGCGCCTCATCCGACTGAGGGTCGGGCCCTGGTCCGTCGGAAGCCTTCGACCGGGAGAAAATCGTTTGCTCGATAACAAGGTCGCCTGGAGGAACCTGGAATCGCCGCCTCAGCTGCCGTTGTGACGCAGGCCTGCTATGCGCATCGCAATTTCCATGGCCTGCTCGTAGTTGAGTCTGGGGTCGACGGCGGATCTGTAGGCACGTGCCAAATCCGTATCCGTCAGACCGCGCGCGCCGCCGGTGCATTCCGTGACGTTCTCGCCGGTGAGTTCCAGATGCACACCGCCAAGGTAGCTGCCCATCGCCTGGTGCACACGGAACGCTGATTCCAGCTCCGATACGATCTTGTCGAAGCGCCGAGTCTTGATGCCGTCCGCCGTACTTTCGGTGTTGCCGTGCATGGGATCGCAGATCCACAGTACCGGTGATCCGGTTTCGCGCACCGCGCGTATGAGTGCCGGCAAACGGTCCTCGATCTGGCTTGCGCCGAAGCGGTGAATCAGGCTGAGCCGGCCAGGTTCGTTGGCCGGATTCAGCACGCGGATCAGGTCCTGCAGCCACTCCCCGCTCATGCCGGCTCCGACCTTGATTCCGATCGGGTTGGCAATGCCGCGGAAATACTCGACATGCGCTCCGTCCAGCGTCGCGGTGCGCATGCCGATCCACGGGAAGTGCGTCGTCAGGTTGTACCAGAGCTTGCGCCGGCCGAGGAACCTCGTCTGCGCTTGTTCGTAGGACAGGTGCAAACCTTCGTGTGCGGCGTAAATGTCGGCTCGTTGCGTGTCGTGCAGGGCGCGCCCTGTGATGGATTCCAGAAAGTCCAGGGAATTGGAAATTGAGCGAACCACTTCCCGGTACTGGTCGGCCATTTTCGAATGGCCCACCCAATCGAGGTCCCAGTATTCCGGGTGATGCAGGTCCGCGAAACCGCCATCCACCAGGGATCGTACGAAATTCAGGGTCAGAGCAGCGCGCTCGTAGCCCCGCAGTATGAGCTGTGGGTCCGGGACGCGATCACTGGCGGTAAAGGGATTGCGATTGACGAGGTCCCCGCGAAAGCTCGGCAGCGTCAGCCCGTCCCGCGACTCCTGGTCTGCCGATCGCGGCTTGGCATACTGTCCTGCCATGCGCCCGACCCGGATCACCGGCTTTTTCAAACCGTACAGCAGGACCAGGCTCATCTGCAGGAGAATCTTGAGCTTGGCGACGATGGATTCCGAAGTGCAGTCCTGGAAACTCTCCGCACAATCGCCACCTTGCAACACGAACGCCTCGCCGCGTTGCGCGCGCGCAAACTGCGTCTTCAGTGCGTCGACTTCCCACGAGGTCACTATGGGTGGCAGCCGGCTGAGCTCCGCAATGGCGCGGTCGAGCGCGTCCCGATCGGGATAGTTCGGCTGCTGTGCGGCAACGAGGCGTTGCCAGCTGGCGGGATGCCAGTCGGTAGCGGATGGTGTGCGGGTCACGATGACTGAGATTTGCGGCAATGGGTAGCGATAGCCGGACTATGCCATGCGGTTCGCGAACGAGGCAAAAGTTTCGCGTGCAATCAGGCGTTTACATCTGCAGGACGCTGCGGCTCCGCATCCGGGCGGCACTCCGCATACGGCAGCCAGGGCACACAGCCACATAGCGAAAAGCGGCTGGAAAGGTCGCGGCGACATTGGCACAATGCGCGCCTTCGTTGCCCTGCCCTGGTGCAGCCGGCGCAACGCCGCGAACGCTACCCACTGGAGTATCCATGCAAGACATCCTGGTCCTTGGTGCCGGCAAAATCGGCGCGCTGATTTCCGGCCTGCTCGGCGATTGCGGGGACTACCGGGTGCAGCTGGTGGACAGCGTCGAGGGTGCTGCCGACGAGGTGATGAGTGCACACGGCCTCACTACCGTCAAGGCATTCACCTTCGATGCCGGAGACGAAGCAGCATTAACGGCTCATGTCCGCAAGTACAAGCCCTCAACTGTGATTTCCGGGCTGCCCTACTTTTGCAATCCGCAGGTTGCGCGTGTAGCGCGTGCCGAGAAGCTGCACTATTTCGATCTCACCGAAGATGTCGCGGTGACTGCCGCGGTGCGCAAGCTCGCCGAAGGCGCGGACACCGTGTTCGTTCCGCAGTGCGGGCTCGCGCCTGGATTCATCAGTATTGCGGCAAACGAACTCATGAAGCATTTCGACGAAGTACGGTCGGTCAAGCTTCGTGTCGGCGCGCTGCCGCAGCATCCGAACAACGTTCTCAAGTATTCGCTGACATGGTCGACCGACGGTCTCATCAATGAATACGGCAACATGTGCCAAAGCGTACGCAACGGCAAGGAAGTCGATGTACTGCCGCTCGAGGGTCTCGAGGAAATCGAAATCGATGGCACGCGTTACGAGGCCTTCAATACATCCGGTGGGCTTGGATCGCTGGGCGAAACTTACAGAGGCAAGGTTCGCTCGATGAACTACAAGACCATTCGCTATCCGGGCCATTGCGAGCAAATGCGCCTGCTGATGAACGGCCTGAAGCTGAACGATGACCGCGCGACGTTCAAACGCATACTCGAGAATGCGGTACCGCAGACACTGCAGGACGTCGTCATCATTTATGCCGCGGTAACGGGCATGCAGGACGGTGAGTTTCGCGAAGAGAACTACGTCAACAAGGTGTATCCGGAAGTCGTCGCCGGGCGACTTTGGTCAGCGATTCAGATTACGACTGCCGCGGGCGTTTGCAGCGTGGTTGATTGCATACTGACGGGCGCGGGCAAGCGCAAGGGATTCATCGCGCAGGAGCAGTTCAGCCTGCAGGACATACTCGGCAATCGCTTCGGGCAGTATTACGAGCACGGCGGCAGCAACATCGTCTCGTCAGAACTGGTGGCGAGTGGCGAGACCGGGCACCAGCGCTCTGCACGAAGGAGAAAGAAATGAACGCGGTTCTCGGGAAACTCGGTTTGCAGCCGGTCAATCCGGGCACCTGGCTCGGCTCAAAAGCTCTGGAGACGGTGTCTGCGCCGCTGATCGAGTCCCTGAACCCGGCCAGCGGCAAAGTCATCGCCAGCGTGCGCTCGACCACGGATGCGGAATACGAGGCGATGGTGTCCGCCGCACGCGAAGCATTTCTGCAATGGCGCAAGGTTCCCGCACCGGTCCGCGGCGATGCCATACGCCGGGTCGGTAACGCGCTGCGCGACAACAAGGACGCGCTGGGCAGCCTGGTGACACTTGAGATGGGCAAGATCAAGGCAGAAGGGGACGGCGAAGTGCAGGAGATGATCGACATCGCGGACTTCGCTGTCGGCCAGTCACGCATGCTCTACGGGAATTCAATGCATTCGGAACGCCCGAAGCACCGCATGTACGAACAATGGCATCCGCTCGGCCTGGTCGGCACGATCTCGGCATTTAATTTTCCGGTCGCCGTCTGGTCGTGGAACGCATTCATCGCAGCGATTTGCGGCAACGTCAATATCTGGAAGCCCTCGCCGAAAACGCCGTTGTGCGGCGTCGCCGTGCAAAAAATCTGCAACCAGGCGCTGGCTGGCAGCGGATTACCGGAGATTTTCTTTCTCTTCAATGACGGTGAGAACCGACTGGCCCAGAAATTCGTCGACGACCGGCGCATTGACCTGGTGTCTTTCACCGGCTCCACGCCGGTCGGTCGCAAGGTCGGGGAACGCGTGGCGGCGCGGCTCGGCCGCTGCCTGCTGGAACTTGGCGGCAACAATGCCATCATCGTGGACGAGTTCGCCAACCTGGACATCGCCGTACCCGGCATCGTGTTCGGATCAGTCGGTACAGCGGGTCAGCGTTGCACTTCGACGCGGCGCGTCATCGTGCACAAGACGCGCCTGGCGGAACTCAAGACGCGATTGGTCAATGCCTACGGCCAGGTGCGCATCGGTGATCCGCTGGAGAAAAGCACACTGATGGGACCGTTGATCGACGAGCCAGCCGTGCGCCGCTTCGAGCTTGCCATCAAGGCGGTCGAATCGGCGGGTGGCGAGTTGTTGTGCGGCGGCAAACGGATCGACCGCTCTGGATTTTTTGTTGAGCCGGCTATCGCGATTGCGCGGAACGACTTCGACATTGTGCAAGCCGAGACCTTCGGGCCGCTACTTTACCTGATCCCGTATGACACCCTGGATGAAGCTATCGCGCTGCAAAATGGCGTCGCACAAGGTTTGTCGTCCGCCATATTTACGGACAGCTTGCAACACGCCGAGTATTTCCTGTCACAGGCTGGTTCCGATTGCGGCATCGCCAATGTCAATATCGGCACTTCGGGCGCCGAAATCGGAGGCGCATTCGGCGGCGAGAAAGACACAGGCGGCGGGCGTGAGGCGGGATCGGATTCCTGGAAGGCGTACATGCGCCGGCAGACCAATACCATCAACTGGGGATCGGACCTGCCACTGGCGCAAGGCATCGATTTCAGACTCTAGCCGCCCACCCCCCGGTCCAGGGCTACGAAACGGTTCCCCGCACGGTCCTTGGTGACGGCGTTGCCGGCAAATACCTGGCCATTCATCGCGATGTAAACGCCGGGTTCGACCAGCTGCACGGCGGCAACCGCCATGCCGATGTTGAACACTGCGTCGGTGCTGCGAAAGCGGGCCGGGCTCAAAGCTCCCGTAAGCACGATTTTCTTGCCGGGCAATCCCTGCAGGGCTGCGGCGGTTTCCGTCATCGTGTCGGTGCCGTGCGTAATGACGTACATGCTCGCATCGTCCTGCGAGAGGAAGCGTCGCAGTTCGGCACGGTCTTCGGCGGTGATGTCCAGGCTGTCTTTCTGGAACAGCGAGACTACGTCGAAGTCGAATGCGGCGAGGCCATCGGCGAGTATGTGACGGACCTGCGAATCACCGACCTCGAACTGGCTCATGGCGTCGAAGTAAATTTTGTCGATCGTACCGCCGGTGGTGACGAATCGGATGAACATCGGGCCCCTGGCTGCAACAGACTGGTCTGACCGGGGCTAGGATGCCATCGCGAGGGCCGCGTTGCCATGTCGCTCTGCCCTGCCCGCCTGTTATC
>DATICC010000350.1:0-2062 GCA_035457045.1 Woeseiaceae bacterium
TTCCGCTGATGCGCTGCGAGCTCGGCAAGCCATTGGCATCGAGCTGCAGTTCGTCCCTGATGGTGTATTCGCGGTTGTTCCAGTGAACGAACAGCTCGGTGCTGATGCGGCCATCGCCGCTGCGCACGACGCGGTGCTGACCCGCCTCGGTTCCTTCGGCGATCCATTCGTACTCGGCGACCGTGCCAGTGGGGTCAGCGGCACCACCGATCGCTGCCGGTTCCGGGTCCGCAGCCTTCCTGCCGCAGCCGGAAAGCCAGAGACCGGCCAGCAGAAACAGCAAGAATCGCGAGTAAGCTTTTGTTTTCATAAAATTTCCTGGAGGAATAGACGGAACGCGCGGGCGATCAGGCCGCCACTCTAGCATTGGCGCCCAGGGCGCAGGCAAGGATCACGACCTGCAATGCGGCTGGCAATTGCCGGTGTGTCCGGTCAATCATTACGTACCCTGAAATGCCACGGAGATCCGAATCCTTGAGTTCCCTTCCCGACCTCGATCAGCACCCGGTTGCCGGTGATCGTGCATTGCTGGGCAGCGTTCCGGTCATCGACATCGACGCACTGTTGAAAACCGGCGACGCTGCAGATTCTGCGGCACGGCGGGTGGTGGATGAAATTGCCGCGGCGTGCCGGGAGTGGGGATTCTTCCAGATCGTCGGCCACGGCGTTTCGCCCAGGCTGATTGACGACACCTGGCGGGCGATGCAGCGGTTTTTCGAATTGCCGGATGCCGTCAAGAGTTCGCTCTTGCGAACTCGCGAAAACCCCTGGGGCTATTACAACAACGAGCTCACCAAGAACCGTCGCGACAAGAAGGAAGTTTTCGACTTTACAACCCCCGGCGTCGATCCAATCTACCACTCGGAGAACCGTTGGCCGGAATCGGATGGCCGCTTTCGCGAGATCATGCTCGCCTACCTCGATGCCTGTTCAACGCTCTCGCTGATGTTGCTCGAGGCGTTCTGCGCCGGACTCGGCTTGCCGCCGGACACCCTGCACCGCGAGTTTGTCGGCAAGCACACAAGTTTCGTTCGACTCAATCATTATCCCGTGCGCGATCCACTGGCCAACGCGACCATCCCACATCAGCCGGCGGCCGGGTTGGGCGTTCATCACCACACGGATGCGGGCGCACTGACCGTGCTTTTGCAGGACGAGGTCGGCGGACTGCAGGTATACCGGGACGGACTGTGGCATGACATTGCGCCGCAAAAAGGCGCATTCGTCATCAACACTGCGGACATGATGCAGGTCTGGTCGAACGATATCTACCGCGCCGCGATACATCGCGTGCTGGCGATGCAAAGCGCGGATCGCTACAGCATCCCGTATTTCTACAACCCCATAGCCAGTGCCCGGGTACAGCCTTTGCCGGCAACCGTCAGCGAGTCACGCCCTTGCGCGTACCGAAGCATCCACTGGGGCGAATTCCGCGGCAAGCGTACGGACGGCGATTACGCGGACTACGGTGCGGAAGTGCAGATTGCGCAGTACCGGATCTAGCACTGCAGGTCGATGACGGAACTGTCCTTGAGCCGCAGGCCGCCAGCATGGCGCACGCTGGTGTTGCTACTACTCCTTTCTTCCTGTGGCCAGCGAAGCGCGGAGTTCCTGCCGGAATACCCGGCAATCGACATACTGATCCGCAATGCGTCAGTCATCGACGGACGCGGCAACGAGCCCTTCGCAGCCGATGTCGCCATCGCCGGTGGCCGCATCGTGTTTGTCGGCGAGTCAGCGTTCAGCGACCGTGACCTGCAAACGCGCATCGGCAGGCAGATCGACGCCGGCGGCCGCCTCGTCACCCCGGGCTTCATCGACCTGCACTCCCACGGCGACCCGCTGGAGACCCCTGAGTTCGGGAATTTCCTCGCCATGGGCGTCACGACCATCACGCTCGGGCAGGATGGATCGAGTCCAGAGGTGGATGACCTGCGCGGCTGGCTTGGGCGAGTGCAGGAGAACGGTATCGGACCGAACCTGGCCATGTTCATAGGGCATGGCAACCTGAGGAACCAGGCCGGTATCGGCCTGTCGCGCGATCCGGCGCCGGAGGACCTGC
>DATICC010000351.1:0-2989 GCA_035457045.1 Woeseiaceae bacterium
CGGCAACCCTGAAATGGCTGGCCCTGGCCACGGTTACCTTGCTGATCGTGTTGATCGCGGTGGAACGAACCGACAGGAGTGACACGGTCGCGGGCGGCGAATACCTGATCCCGGGGCTCAAGGAGCGCATCAACGACATCACCGCAATCGCTGTCACCGGTACAGGCGATACCGGCTCTGTCAACATTGCCCGCGACGGCGACGGCTGGCAGGTCAGGGAGAAAGACGGTTTCCCCGCAGACGTCGGCAAGCTGCGTGAAATCCTCCTGGCGCTCGCGGATGCGCGAAAACTGGAACAGAAGACTGCGAACCCCGAACGCTTTGCGCAACTCGGCCTTGCAGGGCCGGAGGCAGGCGGCGGCGTGCTGATCGAGATCTCCGGCGACGAATTTCGCCACGGCATAATCGTGGGCAACGCGGCACAATCGAAATACCGCTACGTTCGCATGGCGGAAGACAACCAGAGCTGGCTGATCGACCAGAATCCCGATTTGCCGGCCGACGCCGCCGGCTGGCTGGCGTCCGGGTTGCTGGACATCGAGTCCGCGCGCGTCAGGTCAGTGAGCATCCACCACGAGGATGGGGAGACCATCCGGCTCGAAAAGGCATCGGCCGAGGATACCAACTACACGGTGCTGGACATTCCCGAAGGGCGCGAATTGAGCTACGCAACCGTCGCCAACGGCATCGCCGGCGTTTTGAAGGGGCTTACCCTGGAGGATGCGCGTCGCAGCAGCGCGGGCGACCTGGATGCGACCAGCGTCTTCACCACGTTCGACGGGCTGGAAATCACGGCGCGCCTTTACCAGGACGGGGACAACGCCTGGATCGCCCTGACAGCGGGAACGGTGGCACCCGTCATTTCGCCCGCCGAAACGCCGGCAGCAGCGGAAGCGACCGGCGAAGAGACGGCAGGCGAACAGCAGGACGCAGGCGAGGTCGCCATCGATGACACGACGGACGCAGCGGCAGACGACGCAGCGGATGCAGCGGACGCACCGTCCACGGAAGAAGAAGCGAATTCGATCAATGCCCGTCATGCGGGATGGCAGTACCGCATACCGGACTACAAGTCCAACTTGCTCGGCAGGCGCTGGGCCGACATCTTGCAAGCCGAAGACTAGCCGGTTCGCCAGTTGGCACGGTATCTGGCAAGCTCGCGAGCTTTGCCATCCCGAGATCGCGCATGTCCCTGGCCGACACCAGCAGCCGCGAAGGTATCGATGCACTGTACCGGCGACACCGCCTGCGCGTCATGCTGGCCATCACGCTGGGATACGGCTTCATCTATACCTGCCGCCTGGGCCTGTCGATCGTCAAGAAACCGCTGATCGACGAAGGCATCTTCACGGTCGAGCAACTCGGAATGATCGGCTCGGCACTGTTTTACGGTTATGCCGCCGGAAAGTTCCTGAACGGTTTTGCTTCGGACCATTTTCGGCCGCGGGCGTTTTTCTCGGCCAGCATCCTGCTCTCTGCACTGTTAAACCTGTTCATGGGATGGTCCACGCTGCTCTGGGTGTCGATGGTGCTGTGGGCATTGAACGGCTGGTTCCAGGGCATGGCGGCGCCGTCTGCGGTCATCTCCATACGCAACTGGTTCAGCATGCATGAACGCGGGCGCCGCTATGGCATCTGGAGCGCGTCCCACTCCATCGGCGAGGGCCTGACCTTTTTTGTCATTGCAGCGATTGTTGCCGGCTACGGCTGGCGCTTCGGCTTCATTACGCCGGGCATCGTTTGCATCGCCGTCGCGGCCTGGGCCTATTCGTTCCTGCGTGACGCGCCACAAACCATGGGCCTGCCCGCGGCCAATGTGTGGCGTGGCGAGGCGACCGAGCCGCCCGTGGAACAAAGTACCTGGCAGGCGCAAAAAGCCATCTTCGGTATTGCCGCTATCTGGGTCATCGCCGCGGCCAGCGCGCTCATGTACGTTACGCGTTACGCCGTCAACAGCTGGGGCATGCTGTACCTGCAGGAGGTCCGTCGCATGTCGGACCTGGATGCGGCATTTTTCATGAGCGTCAATACCGTGGCCGGCATCGCCGGCTCGGTGGCCTACGGCTTCGTGTCCGACAAGTTGTTCGATGCGAGGCGCCCGCCGGCCAACCTGATCTTCGCCGTGGTCGAAGTACTGGCGCTGCTGGTCATCTTCTATGGATCGGAGAACCGGCTGGTATTGGGGCTGGCTTTCGCCGTCTACGGTGCGGCCTTGAGCGGCCTGATTGCTTCCATCGGCGGCCTTTTCGGCGTCGACCTCGCACCCCGCCATGCGACCGGCGCCGCCATGGGCCTGGTCGGCGTATTCAGCTATCTCGGCGCGGCCATCCAGGAGACGATCAGCGCCGGCCTGATCGCCAAAGGAGTGACGATCATCGACGGCGTACGCCACTACGACTTCGACGCCGCAATACTTTTCTGGATCAGCTCGTCGGTGCTGTCGATGCTGCTGGCCGCGTCGTTATGGAATGCAAAAGTCCGTGACTGAAGCGGTCCTAAGCAGCGGTGCGGCAGTGATCCTGTTCGATCTCGGCGGTGTTTTGCTGCAGCTGCGCGACATCGGCAGCAACTTCGGACTGCGCGGCGACGAAACGCAGTTCCTCCGCTCCTGGCTCATGTCGCCGGCGGTGCGCGACTTCGAGCGTGGTTCGATCACCGCCGAAGAGTTCGGCCGCCGCATCGTCGGCGAGCTGCGGCTGCCCTACGACTGGCGCGAATTCCTGCAGCGCTTCGATCGCTGGCCGGAAAGCATTTATCCAGGAGTGCCGGAGTTGCTCGAGGAGCTTTCCGCCGGCTACAACCTTGCGCTGCTGTCCAACACCAATGCCGTCCACTGGGGCCGCGACGATATCGCCGGCATACTGGAGCCCCTGTTCGACGGGATATTTCTATCTTTTCGCACGGGCCTGCTCAAACCGGATCGAGCTTCATTCGAGCAGATCATGCGGCATTATGAATGCGCCGCCGGCGATATCCTGTTTCTCGATGA
>DATICC010000352.1:0-7817 GCA_035457045.1 Woeseiaceae bacterium
CCTGGTTCAGGACCGCCGCGGAGAGATTGTCGGCAAAATTGCTCGCGGCCGACGAAATCATCGAGGCGCAGCCGCCAAGGCCGGCCGCAACCGCGATCAATGCAATGCTTACCCGGATGCGTGGCGACGGATTCATGCGTGGAAAGACCCCCCTTAAAGGGATTGGTTCAGCTCGCAAGTTCCATTCTTACCATATACGGTCGAAGATTTCCGTATAGGGTTGCGGGTCCGGATTAGACCTTTTCCCTGATCCTGGCAGCCTTGCCGGACCGGCCACGCAGGTAGTACAGCTTGGCGCGTCGCACGTTGCCGCGACGTTTCACTTCGATTCCACCCACGGTGGGGCTGTGCGTCTGGAACACGCGTTCGACACCTTCGCCGTGTGAAATCTTGCGGACCGTAAACGACGAGTTGAGGCCGCGATTGCGCTTGGCGATAACGATGCCCTCGAAAGCCTGCAATCTGTCGCGACCGCCCTCGCTCACTTTGACGTGAACTACCACGGTATCGCCCGGCGCGAAGTCCGGCACGTCCTTCGACAACTGTTCCTGTTCGATTGCTTCTATGATTTTGCTCATCGTATTCTGCCTGCCGGCCTGGGCCGGTCCTCGTGTTTGCTATGCTGCCGATCAGCCATCGCCTGGCGTCAGCCCCTCTTCCTTCAAATACTCATCGAGCATCTGCCGCTGTTCGTCAGTCAACTCGATCTTCCGCAGCAGGTCCGGCCGCCTGACAAAGCTGCGGCCAAGCGCCTGCTTGCGTCGCCACCGGGCGATCCTGGTATGGTCACCGGACAACAGCACATCCGGCACCCGCATGCCCCGAACGACCTCCGGCCGCGTGTAATGCGGATGGTCCAGCAGTCCGGACATGAACGAGTCCTGCTGCGCGGATTCCTGGTCGCCCAAGACACCCGGGACCAACCTCACGATCGCATCGACCACTGCCATTGCGGCTATCTCACCGCCGCTCAACACGAAATCGCCGATCGACAATTCAATATCGACTTCCGCTTCGATCAGGCGCTCGTCTATACCTTCGTACCGCCCTGCGACCAGTATCAGTCCAGGCAGCGTGGCAAAGCGGCGCGCCATCTGCTGATCGAACAACTCGCCCTGCGGCGACAAGCAAACGACCGGCAACCCTGGCGGCGTCGCAGCGCGTGCCGCCTGAACCGCTGCCGCCAGCGGTTCGAATTTCATCACCATTCCCGGTCCGCCGCCGTAGGGGCGGTCATCGACCGTACGATGCGGATCGCCCGCAAAATCACGCGGATTCCAGCAGTCCAGCCTGACCAGCCCTCGCGTTATCGCACGCCCGACCACTCCGTGGCTGGCGAGGGAACTCGCGAATTCCGGAAACAGGCTGACCAGCTGCACATGCATCGGCTCAGTCCCATTCCCAGTCGACGCTGATCACGCCTTTGTTCGTATCAACGCCCAAGATAACCTTGCCGGTGATGAAGGGGATGAGGATCTCCCTCTTTCCTACCTGCACCACCAACACGTCGTTGGCACCGGTCGCCATGAGGTACGCCACGTTACCCAGCAACCGCCCGTCCCGGTGCCTCACCTGCATGCCCTGCAAGTCGCCCCAGTAATACTGGCCTTCCGGCAACTTGGGCAATTGCGCCCGCGGCACCCGGATCTCCGCTCCAAGCAGCGTGGCCGCCGTATCGCGATCCGTTACTCCGTCGATACAGACAACCAGTGAGTTTCCCTGCTTCCTGCCCTCGGTGACGGTTACTCGCCGGCTCTTGCCATCGAGTTCGAGGGACCAGTTGCGGAACGCCAGGATCGCATCGCGCGGCTCGGTGTACGAATGGACCTTGAGCCAGCCCTTGATTCCGAATACCGCAGAAACACGACCCAGTACGACCTCGCCGTCAGCGACCGAGTTTTCATTCGCTGGCATCAGCCACCCGGCCTGGCCGCTGCCCTCCGGCAAGACGGCGAGTAAACCTTGATCAGGCGCTTTGTACAGCCTTGCGCTGGCTCTTGAGCAATGCGGCGACGCGGTCGGACGGTTTGGCGCCCTGGCCGATCCAGTAATCGACCCGTTCCAGGTCGATCCGCAGGTTGACGTCTTTCTCCGTGCCCAACGGGTTGAAATAACCCAACTTCTCGATATACCGCCCGTCCCGACGGTTGCGACTGTCGGTGACGATCAGGTGATAAAAAGGACGCTTTTTCGCGCCACCGCGCGAAAGTCGAATACTAACCATAAAAAATCCGCACCATGTGAAGGCAGACACGCCTGGACCCGGGGCCGGCCCGAGTAAACGGCGCATTTTACGCACTTCGGCCCAAAAGTGAAGAGGAAATGGCCGAAATCCGCCTGTTTTCCGGGCTGTTAGAGCTTGGCTGCCCGCGCTTACCGGGGACCCGGGGGCATTCGGCCGCCGGACAGCCCGCGCAGCATCTTCTGCATGCCGCCGCCCGACATTTTCTTCATCATTTTCTCCATGTGCTGGTGCTGCTTCAGGAGCCGATTCACGTCCTGGACTTGCAGGCCGCTGCCGGCAGCAATACGACGCTTTCGCGAGCCATTGATTGTTTTCGGGAAACGCCTTTCCCCCGGCGTCATGGAATCGATGATGGCCATCTGCCGCCTCATCTGCCGCTCGTTGGCCGCATCTTTTAGCGCCGAGGCGTTGACGCCGGCCGGCAGTGGCAGCTTGTCCAGCATTTTTGCCATCCCGCCCATGTTCAGCATTTGCTCGAACTGGTCGCGCAGGTCGGAAAGGTCGAATCCCTTGCCCTTGCCTATCTTCCTGGCGAGCTTTTCCGCCTTGTCCCGGTTGACCTTGCCTTCGATTTCTTCGACCAGCGTCAGGACATCACCCATGCCGAGTATCCGCGACGCCATGCGGTCCGGATGAAACAGCTCGAGTGCGTCGACCTTTTCCCCAACCCCAATAAAACGAATCGGCTTGCCGGTAACTTCACGAACCGACAGCGCAACACCACCTTTGGCGTCGCCGTCTGCCTTGGTAAGAATTATGCCGGTCAGCGGCAGGCTTTGATCGAATGCCCGGGCCGAGTTCACCGCGTCCTGTCCGGCCATGCTGTCGACAATGAAAAGCGTTTCGTGCGGATGCGCTATCGAGTGCAGCTGCACCAGCTCGCGCATCATTTCATCATCGACGTGCAATCGCCCTGCCGTATCGACGATGAGCACGTCCGCGAAAGCGCGCCGGCTTTCCTCCAGTGCACGCCGCATGATGTCGTCCGGCCTCTCGTCACCGGAACTTTGGCAATGCAGGCACCCGATCTCGCGTGCCAACGTCTGCAGTTGCAGAATTGCCGCCGGGCGATGTACATCCACGCTGACCAGCATGACCTTCTTCTTGTCCAGCACCATCAGGCGTCGCGCAAGTTTTGCGGCGCTGGTGGTTTTTCCTGCGCCTTGCAGGCCAGCCAGGAAAATAATGAACGGCGGTTGGGCGCGCAGATCGAGTGCGACGACCTCGCTACCCAGCAGTCCCACCAGCTCATGGTGAATTATTTTTACCAGGGCCTGGCCTGGCGTCAGGCTGTTCGAAATATGCTCGCCAATCGACTTGGCACGGATGCGTTCGATGAACGATTTGACTACCGGCAAGGCCACGTCGGCCTCGAGCAGCGCCAGGCGAACCTGGCGCAGCGTGTCCCTGATATTTTCGTCGGAGAGCCGGCCCTTGCCGGTCAGGTTGCGAACGGCCGCAGAAAGTCGCTCGCTGAGTTGATCAAACATGCTGTGCCCGGGTTGCAGAAGACGAGGCTATTGTAACCCGGTGCCATGGCGGCCGGTTGATCAGATCGTGATCACGGTTCCGGAGGACAGCATGCGAATGTTTTCAGCAGGAGCGCCTTCGACTACCTGGGCCAGAATGCGCTCTTCTTCGCCTGGCTTCATCCCTGTCAGCCAGATTTCGGGCTTGTGTTTGAGCAATCGAAGATCACGGCACATGGTAGCCGGGCAGTAATGCCCTGCGCGGTCCGCGAGTCCCTGAAGTTCGTTCGGGAAGGACACTTCTATGATCAGCACCTTGAGATTGTCGCAGGCATTCAGGACCGGCCAGAGGGTGCTGTTGGTTTTGGTATCGCCGCTAACAGCGAAAACACCGCCGCAATTGGTCACCGTGTATCCCAGAGACGGCACACTGTGCAGGACATCCACCGCGTGAAAGTCGCGCTTTCCAATGGTAATCGTATCGCCGGGGTTGCAAACTGCGTACTTCAGCATCGGCCGCTGTTCGCTGGGCAACTTGGCGAAGTCGGGCCAGATCACGCCGTTGAACAAATGCGCCTTTATTGCGCCAAGAGTCTCCTCCCGGGCATAGACGGTCAGCGGCGTTTCGAAGTTTTCCTCGAAGATGCAATCGATCAGCATCGGCAGCCCGGCAATGTGATCGAGGTGCGCGTGGGTCAGAAATACGTGCCGGATGGGGTGCAGCTCTTCCAGCGAAAGATCGCCGATACCGGTTCCCGCATCCAGCAGTACGTCATCGTCAATCAACATTGCCGATGTGCGCGCGCCCGCGCCAATGCCTCCGCTGCAGCCTAGAATTCGTATCCGCATACCGCTACTACTCTCAGAACATGGCGGAAATCGAGGTGCGAGGCTGACGCATTCATCGCCCGACCCGTGCCCGTCGGGTGCATCCTCCGGACCAGGGTTCTAATGAACTGCACCATGTGGGATGATTCGTTCCGGCAAAAACTAGGGCATCGGCTACCGGGATTCTGTGTTTCAAATCACAATTCTTTTCTTGTACATAATTGCCGGCGCGGCCCTTGCCGGGTCCAGGCTGGTACCGGTGAGCCGGCGCTCGTCCACTCTTGCAGCTATGGCCTTGCTTTGCGCTGCGACCGGTATCGCGTGGCACGGCATCGTGCTCATCAACCTGATATCTCCACCGGACGGATTGGCGTTATCGATCGGCAACACTGCCTCGTTCATCGGGCTGCAGCTAGCGCTAATCGCAACGATAGGCGCATTCGAACCGACATTGCGGGGGTTCGCCGGTGGCTTGTTCCTGCCGGCGGGACTGGCGGCCATCGCCACCGGATACCCTGCGGACTTTTCGGGTACCGGGCCTGCTGCCTGGCAAATGCAGGCACATATACTGATTTCCCTTTTCGCCTACGGGCTACTGACCGTCGGCGCGATTGTTGCCGTCTTTTCCATCGTTCAGGAGCGCCGGCTGAGGGCAGGACGGATTTCCACGATGAATCGCATGTTTGCACCCCTCGAGACCACCGAGAAATTATTGTTCGGCATTGCCGGCGGCGGCTTCGTCACGCTGCTCCTGGCCGTCGTATCCGGCTTTGCCTTCGTGGACAACCTGTTCGCACGCCACCTGGTGCACAAGACCGCGTTGTCGCTGCTCGCGCTGCTGCTGTTCGGTGTACTGATCGCGGGGCGGCAATTTGCCGGGTGGCGTGGGCAACGAGCGGTGTATCTCTACCTGTGGGGGTTTGGCGTTTTGTGCCTCGCATATTTCGGCACGCGATTCATCCTCGAGAATATTCTCGGCCGAAGCTGGAGCTGACGTTGCGCGGCGCCGCTGTCAGGCGAAAGCCTGTGTCAACGCGTCATCGAGCTTGCTGACGCCGATGATCCTGATGCCAGGTATCGGGTCTCGCGGCACATTGGACTGAGGGACGATTGCAGCGCCAAATCCCTGTTTCGCGGCCTCGGCGATTCTTTCGTTGCCGAATTTGACCGGACGTACTTCCCCGGCGAGGCCGAGTTCGCCGAAGCTCATCAGTTTTTGCCGGCAGGGTCGATCACGAAAACTCGACACAATGGCAAGCAGGGACGGCAAATCGGCGGCGGTTTCGACCACCCTCAGTCCGCCGACGACATTGACAAAGATGTCCTCTCCCGCCAGTGAAATTCCGCCGTGCTTCTGCAGCACGGCCACCAGCAAAGCGAGGCGATTCTGATCGATGCCTTGTGCAAGCCGTCTGGCGTAGTTTGAATTCGCGCCGGCCACCAAAGCCTGGATTTCGACCAACAGGGGTCTGCTGCCTTCCCAGACCACCGAAACGATGCTCCCGGGCCTCCCAGTCGAATCACCCGAGAGAAATATGGCGGAGGGATTTCGCACTTCGCGAAATCCGCTCGACGTCATTGCGAAGACTCCCATTTCGTTACTCGCACCGAAACGATTCTTGACCGCGCGCACCACGGTGTAGCGGCTCGCAGGATCATTTTCGAAGTACAAGACAGTATCGACCATGTGTTCGACGACACGCGGTCCCGCAATTGCACCTTCCTTCGTCACATGCCCTATCAGAAAGACAGCAACCTCCTTTTGCTTGGCGAACTGTACGATTCGCCCGACGCATTCCCTGAGCTGTGCAACGGAACCCGGAGCCGACGGCAGCGTCGCTGACACCATGGTCTGGATCGAATCGATGAAAAGGACACGCGTGCGCAGATCGACCGCCTGTTGCAGCACGTTTTCCAGTGACGTTTCCGACAGGAGACTCAGGGCCGGACTGTCGAGCCCGAGTCGCCGGGACCGCTGGGCGATCTGTCGAAGGGATTCCTCGCCGGTCGCATAGCAGGTCTTGAGTTCCGCGGGCAATCTTGCCGCCACCTGTTGCAACAGCGTCGACTTCCCGACGCCGGGATCGCCGCCCAGCAAGACCACGGAACCCGGCACCAGTCCGGAGCCGAGTACACGGTCAAACTCGGCGAACCCGGTCGGGTAGCGTTCGCCGGCATCGTCCAGCAAGCTGTCCAGCCGGGACGCCGCTGCCAAGGGGGTGGCTGCCGCGCTCGATACCTGCAGGGTCGTTTGCACCAGGGTATTCCAGGCCGCACATTCAGGGCACTGACCCTGCCACTTGACACTGTGCGCGCCGCAATCCGAGCACACGTACGCTGTCCTGGTCCGGCCCACCGGTTGCTCTCCCTCTCCGATCGGTCATTTCGGGGCCCGCCAGCCCCGGTTCCGGACGGCTTATTGATCTATTCGGTAGCGGAATCCCAATGATAGCACCGGCCCCCGGGACCCGGCCGCCAGAAAAAACTGCCAACCCTATCTCATTAAAAACACTTGCTATTTCCTATACTCCCGACGTTATGTAGAGAACCGTGATCGTGGAAAAATCGAAAAAAGAACACCGGGACCGACTGGTCACGCTCAGCCTGGTCAGCATACTGCTGATCCTCTTGTACGGCCCTGCCGCCGAGTGGTTTGTCGCGGTGGATCGCATTCTTTACGACCAGGTTGCGGCACATGTGCGCAATGAGCCGCTCGCCGACGCAATGATCATCAGCATCAATCCGTCGAAAAGGTCCGCGAGCGACATCGGCGATACCTACGGACAGATCATCCAGCGGCTCAACTCGCTCGGCGTGCGCCGTATCATCCTGGCGGAACCGCCTGATTCGGACACAACGGCCGGGCTGCCGGGCTGGGCGGCAACACTGGAGTCCGGCGCTCCAGTTTTCGTGCCGGCGGACAGTCTCTACGCGGACGTGGCAACCCGAAGCGGATTGCTCAACCTCAACCCTGACCGGGACGGCATACTCCGCGGCTCCACGATGTGGAATCTTCGGGCCGGCATCATGACACCATCGCTGCCGCTCGCGATCGCGCTGCACGATCCGGACTTTGCCGCCGATCCACGCATCTCCAGCTCCGATGTTTCAATCTTCCTGACCAACTACGCGCCACTCCCCAGGATTACCGCGTCGCAATTCCTGGGGGGCGAACTCGATCCGGTTACCATCCAGGGCCGCACGGTGTTTGTCGATGCGAGCCCGGCAATCGTAGGCTCCGCCGCCACCCTGCCCTCGGGTCAATTCGTGACCCG
>DATICC010000353.1:0-2319 GCA_035457045.1 Woeseiaceae bacterium
GGATGAGGCGATCGCGAACGATCTTGTACGCGACCCCAGCAACCCGACCGCGCCGATGGCGGCGCATAGGACCTGTCGTCGGTTAATGCAGGTCACGGAAAGTCAGTGCAGCCACTCGTCCTGCAGCACTTCGGCTACGCTGCCGTCCCACTTCACTTCGACCTTGATTGGCTGTGCATCCTCTGCAGTGCCGAAGAATTCGTAGATCACGATGCCATCGGCCTGCTCGCTTTCGATGATGCGTTCCGGCAGCCAGTCCGGGCGCGCTCCTGCCAGCACATCGGCGACGGTCGCCGGCAACGCCTCCATGCCGATGTCACGCTGAAACTCGACCACGGTCCAGGTACCGTCGACCTGGGTCATGTCGAGTTCCATCTCGCTGCCATCCGGCAGCAATCCGCCCACGTCGTAATAGTCCCGGCCGTCGCGAACTTCGTGTTCCGCCTCGGCGATGTCGAGATCCGGTCGCGCCGCGCGCGCTGCGGCGAGGACTTCCGCTGGTACGTGCTCGAGCGCAGTCGCTTCCTTGCCGGTCGTCTCGACCGTTCTGCCGGGCGCCATGGCCTCATCCTGCTGGCCGCCGCAGCCGGCAATGAGACCCAGGCAGGCCATGGCAAGTGTCATTGGCTTTAAAGTACGCATGGCCGCTTTATAGCACGAAGTAGGGTAACCGGTTACCTCTGCACCCGGCCGGAAGCATCCCCGGCCATCAGGTTTCGCACCTCGTCGACCGTTACCCGGTTGAAATCCCCCTGGATAGAATGCTTCAGGCAACTCGCTGCCACGGCAAATTCCAGTGCGTCCTGGCGGTCGCTGTAGTTTTCGAGGCCGTAGATCAGTGCGGATGCAAAGCTGTCCCCGCCACCGACGCGGTCGACTATGTCGGTGATCTCGTAGTGTCGGGACAAGTGGAAGCCGCTCTTGTCACGCAGGCACGCGGACCAACCGTTGTGGTCGGCGCTCTTCGACTCACGCAGGGTGATCGCGATGGCGCTCATGTTCGGAAAGGCCTGCAGCACTTTCTTGCTCAGCGCTTCGTACTTGGCGGTATCCAGTTCGCCGCTGTGCACGTCCACGTCTACAGTAACGCCCAGGCACTTCTGGCAGTCTTCCTCGTTCGCAATTCCGATATCGACGTAGCGCACGAGCTCGGTCATGACCTCGGGCGCTGACTTGCCGTACTTCCAGAGTTTGGCGCGATAGTTGAAATCGCAGGATACGGTGAGCTTCTGCTTTTTCGCGGCCTTGACGGCCTCGAAACTCAGGGCCGCCGCGGATTCGCTCAAGGCCGGCGTGATGCCGGTGATGTGCAGCCATTTGGCGCCCGCGAGTATGTTCGGCCAGTCGAAATCCCCGGGTGCCGCCAGCGCGATCGCCGACTGGCCGCGGTCGTACACGACCGTTGACGGCCGCTGGTTGGCGCCGGTTTCCAGGAAGTAGATGCCTATGCGCCCTTTCGATCGCCGGACGTGGCGAGTGTCCACGGCGAAACTTCGCAATTCGCGTATCGCCGCATCGCCAATGTCGTTTTCCGGTAACGCCGTGACGAACCCGGCGTTCAGCCCGTAGTTCGACAGTGCCACCGCAACGTTGGCCTCGCCGCCACCGAAGGTCGCTTCGAACATCGGCGACTGGAAAAAGCGCTCGTGACCCGGCGTCTTCAGCCGCAACATGATCTCGCCAAACGTCAGGTACTCTGCCACGTCATTCTCCTTTTGCGAATTTCGCGATTGCGATGGCTTCGCGTGCCAGCGCACTGATGCGTTCGAAATTCCCGGAGGCAATCGCGTCCGCCGGTGTCAGCCAGCTCCCGCCGCAGGCAATGACGGACGGCAAGGCGACGTACTCGGCAAGGTTTCTCGCCGATATTCCGCCGGTCGGCATGAATTGCATGCCTTTGAACACCGAGGCGAGTGCGGTCAGCATCGCCGGGCCACCGGCCAGACTCGCGGGGAAGAACTTCACTTGCCGTAAACCGAGGTTCCACGCACGTTGCGCCTCGGTCGCGGTCGCAATGCCCGGGAATACTGGTAGTCCCTGCGCTTTGGCCACGGCAACGACGTCATCGTCGAGACCCGGAGAGACGATGAACTTCGCGCCGGCATCGACGACCGAGCGCGCCTGTGTTTCGCTCAATACGGTGCCGGCGCCGACGATCGCGTCCGGGCAAGCCCCCGCAACTGCTTCAAGGCATTTGAGCGCCGCATCCGTCCTCAATATGACTTCGATGACCGACAGCCCGCCGCTGACCAGTGCACGGGTAATCCGGACGGCAACGTCCGGTTTGTCCGCCTGCACCAGCGGCACGACCGGTGCGCG
>DATICC010000354.1:0-2316 GCA_035457045.1 Woeseiaceae bacterium
GCTTGATTGCAGGGGCCGTTGGCGGATGGGCATTCGATGCCTTGATGAATACGCCGGTACTCGATATAGCGGCGAGCTTCATCGCCTGGCATTGCATAGTGTGTGCGGGCTTGCACTTCGGCACGCGGCAGGTCAGGCAACCGGCGCATGCGTAGTTCGGTATTCGAGGCCGTACTTGGCAGCGTGTTGCCGCTTCTTGCGTTGTCGGCCACGGCGGCAGATGCCGCGTCCGCGCCGCAATACAATGTGGTCATTCACGAAGCATCGATTCCGATGCCCGATGGCGTGATGCTTGCCGCTGACCTGTACATGCCGACCGGCGGCGCACCCGATGAAAAGTTTCCGGTGCTGCTGGAATACCTGCCCTACCGCAAGGACGAATCGCGCGGCCGAAACTTTTCGCATTTTTCCTACTTTGTCGAGCGCGGCTACGTGGTGGCACGGGTCGACATACGCGGTACCGGCAACAGCGAGGGTCGCGTCATTCCTTACGAGTACTCGGACATAGAACACGAGGACGGCGAGGTCGTCATCGACTGGTTGTCCAAAGCGGACTGGTCCAACGGCAATGTCGGTATGTTCGGCATCTCCTGGGGCGGTTTCAACGCGATCCAGATGGCAGTACGCAATCCCCCTGCGTTGAAAGCGATAATCGCCGTGGATGCGACCGAGGATCTGTACCAGGACGACGTGCATTACATGGACGGCATCATGCACCTCGATTCCTGGGAAATGAGCATGGATCTCGAGAATGCGCGGCCCGGTGCGCCGGACTACGTCATCGACGACGACAATTTCCGCAACCGCTTCGATACCGAGCCGTGGATGCTGACTTACAAAAAGCAGCAGCGTGACGGCGCATTCTGGGACCGCGCCTCGGCGCGCGACAAGTACGACCGGATTCGCATCCCGAGCTTTCACATCGGCGGCTGGTACGACGGTTACCGCGACAGCCTGCCGCGCATGCTGGAAAATGTAAAAGGAGCTCCGGTCAAGGCGATGATAGGCCCGTGGTCGCACGCCTGGCCGCACGAACCCTACCCGAATCCCGGCATGGAGTGGCGGCACGAAGCGGTGCGCTGGTTCGATCAATTCCTCAAAGGAAAAGACACCGGGATACTCGATGAACCGCGCTTTGCCGTTTACGTGCGCGAGTGGCATCCGCCCGGCCCCTATCTCGAACACGCGCCCGGTTACTGGCGCTGGGAAGAGGGCTGGCCGATCGCGCGCATAAAAGAGGAGCGCCTGTACGCACAGGACAATCACACGCTCTCGAAAAAGACGGCAAGCAATACGGTGCACCAATTGAAATACACGCCATCGATCGGCGTCGAGGCCGGCGGCCCTGTCATGTGGTGGGGCGATGTCGCACACGACCAGCGGCCGACCGATGCATTCAGCCTGGTGTACGACTCCGATCCATTACAGAAAGATACCGAGATACTCGGCCTGCCGATAGCCGTGCTGAAAGTGGCAGCCGATGCGAAGCGCGCCAACTGGTTCGTGCGTCTGTCCGATGTCGCACCGGATGGCACGGTCACGCAGGTGGCCGGCGCCGCATTCAACGGCGCGCACCGCAAATCCGCGCATGAACCCGACGATCTCGTGCCGGGAGAAATGTTCGATCTCGAGATCGAGATGCATTTCACCTCGTGGGTATTTCCGAAAGGGCACCGCATCCGCTTCGCTATTGCCAATGCCCAGTGGCCAATGCTCTGGCCGACGCCTTACCCGATGACCAGCTCGCTGCAACTCGGCGGCAAGGAAGGGTCGCATGTTGTGCTGCCAGTCGTTCCGCCCGGCAAGAGACCCTCACCTGCGTTCTTGCCGCCCGTTACGAGTCCCGACCTGCCGGGTTACGAATCGCTCGATTCGGGCACCAGCTCGGGCTACGGCGAAGTGTCCTCAGTGGATCGAAACCCGCAGACCGGTGAAGTGACATTGACCGCCACCAACACCGGCGCAACCCGCTATCCCTGGGGCACCGAAACGTACCGCGAATCCATCGAGCACAAGACCTCCGATGCCCATCCGGAAAACACGTCGATGACCGGCAGGCACCGGCTCGAGGTGACCCTGCCGGAGCGCGTGCTGCTGTGGGAAGCGGAACTCACCTTTCGCAGCGATCTCAACAATTTCCACTACCACTACGTCCGACGCGTGAGCGAAAACGGCACTCTTGTTCGTGAGAAAAGCTGGGAGGAAATCATCCCGCGTGACTATCAATAGTCAAAGGCTTTGCCATGCCTGAACTCAGGATTGCGAATATCGGCAAGTACAAGCTGTCCGCGACCGCGGTCAGCTTGTACTTGCCTG
>DATICC010000355.1:0-6225 GCA_035457045.1 Woeseiaceae bacterium
GGGCAGGGGTCGACGGACTCAGAAAAGTTCTCCACCTGATCTTGCTGGTTTTCATTTTCGGCATCTTCTTCGGCGCATTATCGGCGAGCACGCCGCTGCTGCCTTCGAAGTCCGCATTGTTGATCCAGCCCTACGGCAGCCTGGTCGAGGAGCTCGAAGGCGATCCGTATGACCGTGCGATAGCGGAATTGCTGGGTGAAACCGAACCGCAGACGCTGGTGCGTGATGTTGTCGATGGCCTCCGTTATGCGAAAGATGACCACCGCATCAAGGGCGTGGTACTGGACCTCGGCGGTCTCGGCCGCAGTGGCCTTAGCCAACTGCAGCGTGTCGGCGATGCCATAGACGATTTCCGGACCTCGGGCAAACCGGTGGTAGCAGTTGCCGACTTCTACGGGCAGGGCGCTTTCTATCTGGCGGCCCGCGCAGACGAGGTGTACCTGCATCCTGACGGCGCCGTACTGTTGAGCGGTTTCGGCGCTTACAGAAATTACTACAAATCGGCAATCGACAAATTGCTCATCGACTGGAACATATTCCGCGTCGGCACACACAAGTCCGCGGTCGAGCCTTACATGCTCAACCAGATGTCAGACGAAGACCGGCAATCGACCGCCTCGCTGGTCGACCAGCTCTGGAGCCGATTCCAGCAGGATGTCGTGCGGGCCCGGGAATTGCCGGATGGCGCGCTGGACGCGATGCTGGATGGTTTCGTGCCCGAACTGGAAGCGGTCGACGGGGATCTCGCCGAACTTGCCTTGAAGCACGG
Source organism: Woeseiaceae bacterium (assembly GCA_035457045.1). Lineage (GTDB taxonomy): Bacteria > Pseudomonadota > Gammaproteobacteria > Steroidobacterales > Woeseiaceae > JAKEGN01. The sequence continues at coordinate 770 of DATICC010000355.1, forward strand.
TCTGGTCGATGAACTGTTGCCCCGCGACGAGTTCGTCGAACGCGTCGTCGAGTTCGCCGGCAAGGACCCTGAAGACGAGAGCACCTATCACGCCACGAACCTGGACGACTATATCGCGACCATGCGGCTGACACACGACGAGACGAAATCAGATGCCAATGTTGCCATTATCGTTGCGGCCGGAGAGATCATGGACGGGACGCAATCGCCGGGCGCGATCGGCGGCGATTCGACATCGCAGTTGCTGCGTCGCGCGCTCGTCGACGATTCCGTAAAGGCGGTCGTTCTGCGGGTCGACAGCCCTGGCGGGAGCGCGTTCGCGTCAGAACTCATACTCGATGAAATCGAGCAGCTTCGCGCTGCCGACAAACCGGTCGTTGCTTCCATGAGCAGCGTGGCAGCGTCCGGTGGTTACTGGATATCGATGGCGGCCGACAAGATCTACGCCAGCGATGTGACCATTACCGGGTCGATCGGCATATTCGGCATGTTACCGACGTTTCAGCGATCGTTCGCGGCACTTGGCATACACACCGACGGCGTGGGTACGAGCATCTGGTCCGGCCAGTTCCGGCCGGACCGGGAAATGTCGGAGGAAGCGAAGGCGCTTTTCCAGCTGGTCATCAATCGCGGATACGACGATTTCATCAGCAAGGTCGCGCAATTCCGTGAAATGGAAAAAGGATCCGTCGATAGAATTGCGCAAGGCCAGGTGTGGACCGGTGCCGACGCGCTAAATCACGGGTTGATCGATGCGATCGGGGGCCTCGATGAAGCTGTTGCTGCGGCAGCGGAACTGGCCGAGCTGGAAGAAGGCGAATACGGCAAGAAGTACATTCAGAAAGAGCTGACGCCTGCCGAACAATTTGCCGTGGAGTTTCTCAGCGCCGTCGCCGGCATCGGCATCGATGCGGGCCGTTTCATAGACCGCCAGTCTGTGTTGCAGCGTTTGTCGACCGTAGTCGAGTCAGCGCTGGATCCTGTGTTGCGCTTTAATGATCCGAAAGGCATCTATTCGCACTGCTTTTGCGATCTGCGCTGAACGCGACAGGCTAGTTCCACTGCAGGATGATCTTGCCGGACTGGCCGGACTCCATCAGGTCGAACGCGTCCTGGAAATCCTCGGCCGGAAACCGATGCGTGATCACCGGTTCGATATTCAGGCCGCTCTGCAGCATGCTCGACATCTTGTACCAGGTCTCGAACATCTCGCGTCCGTAGATTCCTTTTAAAATCAAACCCTTGAATATCACCTTGTTCCAGTCGATGGCTGTCTGGTCCGGCGGGATGCCAAGCAGTGCAACCTTGCCGCCATGGTGCATGGTGCGCAACAGATCGCGGAATGCGGAAGGGTTCCCGGACATCTCCATGCCGACGTCGAAGCCTTCCTCCATGCCGAGTTCGCGCATGGTGTCGTCGAGGGACCCGTTTTTCACGTTCAATGCGACCGAAGCGCCCATCTTCCGCGCGAGATTCAGCCTGTATTCGTTCACGTCGGTAATGACCACGTGCCGGGCACCGGCAAAACGCGCAATCGCGACGGCCATGATGCCGATCGGACCGGCCCCGGTAATGAGCACGTCTTCACCGACCAGGTCGAAAGACAAGGCGGTGTGCGTGGCGTTGCCGAGCGGATCGAGGATCGATGCCATGTCGCTGCTGATAACCGACGGAAGCTTGAATACATTGAACGCAGGTACCGACACGTAGTCCGCAAACGCGCCCTGGCGGTTCACGCCGACACCGGCGGTGTTGATGCACAGGTGCCGGCGGCCCGCGCGGCAGTTCCGGCACACGCCGCAGGTGATGTGGCCCTCGGCCGAAACACGGTCGCCGACCTTGAATCCTTTGACCTCGCTGCCGAACTCGACAATTTCTCCCGAGAACTCATGACCGACCGCCAGCGGCACGGGTATCGTTTTGCGCGCCCAGTCATCCCATTGATAAATGTGTATGTCGGTTCCGCAAATTGCCGTACGTTGTACCTTGATCAGTACATCGTTGTGCCCCGGGGACGGCTTCCTGATGTTCTCCATCCAGATGCCGCGTTCGGCTTTTGCCTTGACCAATGCGCGCATTGAGATTATCCCTGCCTGATGATGCCGAGTTCGCGGCCGACCGTAGCGAATGCGGCGATCGCCTTGTCCAGATGGGTTCTGTCCAGTCCCGCCGACATCTGCGTACGGATACGCGCCTGGCCCTTCGGTACGACTGGAAAGGAAAAGCCGATCACGTAGATGCCGTGATCCAGCAGCTTGTCGGCCATGGCTGTTGCGAGCTTCGCATCCCCCAGCATGACCGGAATGATCGGGTGTTCACCCGGTTTGAGCTCGAAACCCAGTTTCGCCATACCTTGCCGGAAATAGGCGGCATTGGAGTGCAGGGTCTTGCGCAAGCTGCCGTCCGTCCGAAGCAGATCGAGCACGGCGATCGACGCGGCCGCAATCACCGGTGCGACGGTGTTGGAGAACAGGTACGGTCGGGAGCGTTGTCTCAGCCAGGCGACGATCTCCTTGCGTGCCGAGATGAATCCTCCTGATGCACCCCCCAGCGCCTTTCCGAGCGTGCCACTGATGATATCGATACGGCCCATTACGTCGCGGTATTCGTGCGTGCCGCGGCCCGACTTTCCGAGGAAACCGGTCGCGTGGCAATCGTCGATCATCGTGAGCGCACCGTACCGCTCAGCCAGGGCGTGGATGTCACGTAGATTCGCAATCGTGCCGTCCATGGAAAAGACGCCGTCCGTGACGATCAGTTTGTGGCGGCAGTCCGCCGCAGCCTTGAGTTGCGCCTCGAGGTCGTTCATGTCGTCGTTGGCGTAGCGAAAGCGACGCGCTTTGGAGAGGCGGATGCCGTCGATGATGCTGGCATGATTGAATGCATCGCTGATGACCGCATCACTCTCGTCCAGCACAGTTTCGAACAGGCCGCCGTTGGCATCGAAGCACGACGGGTAGAGGATCGTATCTTCGGTTCCGAGGAATTCGCTGAGGCGGGCCTCCAGCTCCTTATGCACTGTCTGGGTCCCGCAAATGAAGCGCACGGAAGCCATGCCGTAACCGTATTCGTCGAGTGCGCGATGGGCTGCGGCCACGATCCGGGGATGATTGGCAAGGCCAAGGTAATTGTTCGCACAAAGATTGATGACTTCGGCAGTCGCGCCGTTGCGCCGGACACGAATGTCGGCCTGCTGCGGGCTCGCAATGACTCGCTCCTGCTTGAACAGTCCTTGTTCCTTCAGGGCTTCGGTCTGCGTTGCGAGATACTGAAGAAGTGCTGCGGGCACGATGTTGCCCTCCGGGTGCAAAGGCCGCAGAGTATATCAGGACGGTTTTGTTTCGGTGACGGGCCGATCAACGACACCAAGGCAGCCCCCCGAGGTGAGCGGCTTCAATTCCCGGGCCGGCAATGACTGACGACGGGCTGTTATTTCCCCTATAATCGCCGCCCCGCCGACTACAGGTTCCGGAACAACAGATCCCATGCGTTTCAGCCAGCAGCCCTCAGCAACTTTGACGCCGCTCGATGCCGTCAGTGACAGGTACCTGGCCGACGAAAAATCGTTGCTGGCGGAATTGGGCAAAGCCGCGGATGCGGGCGAAGCCGCCAGGCGGCATATCTGTAATACGGCGGCGACGCTCGTACGGGCAGTGCGCAAGCACGCAGCCAACGAGGGCGGACTCGATGCGTTTCTGCAGCAATACGACCTGTCGTCCGAGGAGGGTGTGTTGCTGATGTGCATCGCGGAAGCCTTGTTGCGAATTCCGGATTCCGACACCGCCGATCGGCTGATCGCCGACAAGATCACGGCCGCGAGCTGGAAGGATCACCTCGGCGAGAGCGACTCCCTGTTCGTCAATGCATCGACCTGGGGTCTTATGCTCACCGGCCACTTGCTGCAACTAGATGAAAGTACCAGCAGCAATCCTGCGAAATTCCTCGGCAAGCTGGCCAGCAGGGCCGGGGAGCCGGTGGTCAGGACCGCCATGCGGCAGGCAATGCGCATCATGGGCCACCAGTTCGTGATGGGGCGGAACATCGATGAAGCGCTGGAGCGATCGCAAAAGAGGCAGAATCGGAATTTTCGTTATTCCTTCGACATGCTCGGGGAGTCGGCGCTGACGTCCGCGGATGCAGCGCGATATTTCGATGCCTACCTCGCCGCCATTCACAGCATCGGCGCAACGCATGCCGGCGCGAGCGATATCCTGTCTGCGGCGAGCATCTCGGTGAAGCTGTCGGCTCTGCACCCGCGCTACAGTTTCACGCAGCACCGCCGCATCATGGCCGAACTCGTTCCGCGGCTCACCGACCTGGCCGTCGCGGCACGGGACGCGGGGATCGCGCTGACGGTGGACGCGGAGGAGGCCGACCGTCTCGAGCTGTCACTCGAAATCTTTCGCGCGGCTTACAGCGATGCGCGGCTGGCCGGATACCATGGACTGGGGCTGGCCGTGCAGGCTTACCAGCGGCGCGCAGGTGACGTGATCCGTTTCCTCGCTGACATGGCGGCGGCGGCACAGCGGCGCATACCCGTGCGCCTGGTCAAGGGGGCGTACTGGGATTCCGAAATCAAACGCGGTCAGGAGCAGGGACTGGCCAGTTACCCGGTATTCACGCGCAAGGCGCACACGGATGTGTCCTACCTTGCCTGCGCACGCCAGTTGCTTGCTGCAGGCCAAAACCTGTTTCCGCAGTTTGCAACGCATAACGCGCACACGTTGGCCAGCGTCATGCACTATGCGGGGACGCGCGAGGACTACGAATTCCAGCGTTTGCACGGCATGGGCGAGGAACTCTACGAGGAAGTGACCGACCCGAAAAAGTTCGGCCGTGCCTGTCGCGTGTACGCGCCGGTCGGCAGCCACGAGGACCTGCTGCCGTACCTGGTACGGCGCTTGCTGGAGAACGGCGCCAATACCTCTTTCGTCAACCGCATCCTCGATCCGGCGGTCGAGGTCAAGGACATCGTTGCCGACCCGATCGAAGTCATGCGCAGCCGCGGCGGGCAACCGCACAGTGGTATCGCTGCACCGGCGGACCTGTTCCAGCCGGAGCGCAGGAATTCCAGGGGCGTGAATCTGGCTGACCGCAGTGTACTCGCGGCACTGCTCGAAAAGATGGACAGGACCGAGGCTGGGGTACGTAAAGCAGCACCCATCGTCGGTGGAACGGAGCGGCGCGGTATTGCACGCAACTCGGTCAATCCTGCCGATACGTCGCAAGTCGTCGGCACCTGCCTGGAAGCCGATGCGGCGCTCGTGGACGAGGCAATCGCACGCGCCGTTGCCGCACAGCCCGACTGGGATCTCAAGGCAGCGCGTGAGCGTGCGGACATCCTGCGCATGGCCGCGGACCTGTTCCAGCCGGAGCGCAGGAATTCCAGGGGCGTGAATCTGGCTGACCGCAGTGTACTCGCGGCACTGCTCGAAAAGATGGACAGGACCGAGGCT
>DATICC010000356.1:0-6771 GCA_035457045.1 Woeseiaceae bacterium
AGGAAGGTCTCCTGCTGTCCGGCGAACGAGGCTTCCGGCAGGTCCTCGGCGGTCGCGGACGAGCGAACCGCTACCGCAACATCCTTGCCGCCCGACATTTCGTCCCAGGCAGAGCGCAGCGCGGACGTCAGCGACTTTGGCAACTGGGCGCTACGAATCCATTGCCGGATCGATGCACCCGCCGTAGCCAGTGCCTCGACGTCGTCGACATCGAGGGCAGCCAGCGTTGCGTCTATCCTGCTGTCCAGACCGTCTGTCGCAAGGAAGTCCCTGTACGCAGCAGCGGTGGTCGCGAAGCCGCCGGGAACCCTGACGCCCAGACTGCCCAGGTTGGCAATCATCTCGCCGAGGGACGCATTCTTGCCGCCGACGGTGTCAACGTTTCCCATTCCAAGCTGGTCAAGCCTGATCACGTATGGCTTCAAAATCAGCTCCCTTGATTACCGGCTCTTACTGCATTTACCCCCGCAGACATGCACAATCAGTCAGCGGTACTTGAATATCTGGCCATGCCGGAACGGCACACAGGATCTTCGTCCAATGACTGAGCGCACAATCTTTTTTCTCTCGGACCAAACCGGCGTTACTGCGGAGACGCTCGGACACAGCCTTCTGACTCAGTTCGACAGCCAGAAATTTCGACAGGTGACTTTGCCATTTATAGATAGTGAAGACAAGGCAAGAGAGGCGGTCGCGAAAATCAACAAGGCAGCGGCGAAGTCTGAGGCCCGGCCTGTCGTATTTTCAACTCTGGTACAAGACGAGATCCGTGCAATCGTACGAAAAGTCGACGGATTGCACCTCGATATCTTCGACGTGTTCCTCGAGCCGCTCGAGTCGGAACTGAAACAGAAATCCAGTCACACGGCAGGTCGAGCGCATGGCATGAGCGACATCGAAAGCTATATGAAGCGAATCGAGGCGACCAATTTCGCCCTGGCGAATGATGACGGTGGCGTGACGCGAAATTACGAAATGGCGGACGTGATTCTGATCGGCGTGTCCCGTTCCGGCAAAACGCCGACTTGCCTGTACCTGGCCCTGCAATACGGCGTATATGCGGCCAACTATCCCCTGACCGACGAGGAATTCGATAGTGGAACGCTGCCCGACATCCTGCTCAGGCAGCGCCGGAAACTATTCGGATTGACCATCGCGCCGGCGCGCCTGCGACAGATTCGCAAGGAAAGGCGGCCGCTGGGGAACTACGCTTCCGCGCAACAAGTGAGTTATGAACTCCGCGAAGCCGAGAAGATATTCGAAAAGTACGGGATTCCGCACGTCGATACGACCGAGTTCTCGATCGAAGAGATTGCGAGCAGAATCCTTGATAGTACCGGTGTTGAGCGCAGAGTGCGACCCTGAAACGCAAAAAATGGGCTCGAAGCCGCAGCGGAATTGCTTAACATTTTTCAGCCGCACTGCTGTGCTATATTTTCCTCATGTTGCTGGAATACCAACTGGTTCCGCAGGCCGCCGCAAAGCCGCGCAGCTTTGTCGGGCTGATGTCGCTCTACGAAAGCAACTTCCTGCGTTTGCAACAGCTGATCCCGGATATTGATCGTCTGGACGGTTACTATCAGTCCAGGGTTGCAGGTGACTGTGATCTTCACGTCGAAATCATCGACAGGAGCCGCTATACGCTGACCCTCAGCCTGTCCTACTTTTTCTATGACGGGCCCGAGCGCATATCCGATCCGAACATGATTGTTCGGGTCTATTTCGACGGCAGCCTTGCCGAAGCCGTGAGTTACTCGGACGATGGCAGGCACGAGGAACTCCGGCATCTGCGCCGCGCCTGCCGCGCCGAGCTGAATCGGCGCTGGCGCCGGAACATGCTGCTGAACAAGTGGCTCGAATACCTGATGGACCAGGGACACCTCATCCTCGAACGCTGATCTCAGCGGACTGCCGCCCGCGCCCGGGCGGCAGCGAAAATGTCGATTGAATCAAAGATTAGCCTCTCGCGGCTTGTCATGATGCCGGCATCCGGGCGGCCAATTCATGCCGCTGGCAATAGCAGGATTATGTGAAAGAGGTAGCCCTTGTCCGCCCTGACCGCCATATTCGGAAGTGCAGAGGATAAATCGCAGGACAGCGACAAGCTGTTGCAGCTGTACTGGAACAGGGCTGAGCTCAAGAAAGAGTTCGCCAGCATGCGCAAGGAACAATTCCGTCTCCAGGACCGCATAAAAACGCAGGAAGGCGCGAGCGCCCGGCTGCAACAGAAACTCGACCATCTCGAAGAACTGCTGCTCGACCCCGACTGGGCCCACAACGTCGTTACGTTCTTTCAGTTGCGCGGTCTGGCGATACGATGCGAGCGGAAACTGGCGCGATTCGCGGAGCAACTGAAGCAACAGCGCGAGCAGAAACAGCACAGTACATTGCTCGTCAGCTGGAATGAGGAACGCGCGCGCGAGGTTCGTGTGCTTGAACGCAAGCTCCTGGAACAACGCGACAACGTGCACGCACTTGAAGATCGCCTGCAGGCCGAGCGGCATCGATTGTTGTCCATGAGCGGCTTATTGCGCTTTTTTCGCCGGCGCACGCTGACTGCAGCTTTGGACAGCCTGGCGGAACAGATCGAGTCAGCGCGTCAGGGGGAAGCCCAATTGCTCGCATCAATTGACGAGGTCAACTCCCGGACTCCGCCGGAGAACCAGGGCCTCGACGTCGCGAGCAAGCGTTCGATCAACCTGATGATCCTTGCCTACGCACAACAGCTCTATCTGCATTTTGCAGATGACAAACTGAGCGCCCTGGCCAAGGAAGCCAGCGACAAGAGTGTGGGGGCAGTCAACTACGGCTCCAGGGAAGAGTGCGAGGCGCTTCTGCGGCGAGTTCGTAAACGTCGTGAAGCCATGGAGCAGAGCAGTGATTTTGCGGCGGTGCTTCAGAAACGGGCACGGCTGATTGGCGACAAGGCGCAGTTTCGCAATGATACGGACGCGGTGCCTATCGCCGGTTCAGTATCAACCGTTTTCAGCATCGACCCGAACGGGCTGGTGCGGGAGAGCGATACGAACCTGCTCGGTGAAAACTACTGGGGTATTTCCAAAGTCCTCAGCCGCTAGGCGGTAATACCGGATCAGATGTCCTTGCGGTACATCTGGCGCTGGAAACGCGCGATATCGTCGTTTCGAAACACGCCATTGGCAGGAGCAGATCCGTCGTCCGTATCCGACGTCGTGGCCTGCGGTGCCGAAGCTGCTGTTGGTGCTTTGGAGGTCTCTGTCACCGGTCCAGGACTCGGTTGGGGCCGATCGGGTGCCGTATCATCGGTACTCTCGGCACTTTCGAACACGCTGTTCAGAATGGCGGCAATGTGGGGGGTCAGGTAGAGCAGGGGAGCGATAGCCTGGTTGACCGCATCCGGCGGAGCCGGCACGGCGGTGGTCTCCGCAGCGACACCGACGTGTTCAACGGTCTCCGGGGCCAGGGCCTCCACAGACACGTTCAGGGTCTGCAGGCGATGCCCGGAGTTGTCACACGCGGGTCCGCTGGCCGCAAGCGCTGAAACGGACCAGGCGCCTGTCACACACATCAATCCCACCCGCATCCCGTGCCAACTTCCCCGTCTAATCGCGTCCACGTCGACCTCCAAAGAGTTCACTCGTGTAGATTGGTGTTGTATAACAGTACAACACCACTTGCCGCTAAGGCAAGCCCCGAAACGACGCCGGCTAGGGCATGGTACGAGCGGTATGCTCCGGGGCCGCGTCAATTTCCCGCATCATCGCCAAGTCTGTAATGATTGCGGCCGCCTGGTCAAGGTGCACGTCCGGTGCCTCCAGTGTCTCCAGTATCTCCACCGACTCGACAGGCTCAAGCTGCAGGGCTGCCCGGCGCGCGTTTTCCCTCTGCAAGCGCTTGTTCATCGCCTCTTCGCGTTCACGCTTCCGTGTATCGATCTTCAAGGAAACCGTCTTCATCGCGCGCATTTCCTCGACCTCACGTATGTCCTCGACAAGGAACTGAAAATCGGGATCATTCTTGATGCGTGCGTTGTAGTTGGCTGTCAGTGACGAAATCGTCGTATCGAGCGGCGTGCCCGGACGAAAATTGGTAGTGCGGATCGTGTCCCAGGGCAGGGCGGTGTCGCGCACACTTTCACCGATCTCCGCGGCGTCGATATGCGACGGCAATTCGATGTCCGGCTCGACACCGCGATGTTGCGTGCTCTCGCCGGTTACGCGGTAATACTTGCCAATCGTCAGCGTAAGCTGACCAAGGCCTTCGTCTTCAGGTCGCCGCACATACTGGTCGAGGGAGTACAGGTTCTGCACCGTTCCCTTGCCGAAGGTCTGTTGTCCGATGATTACGCCTCTCTCGTAGTCCTGTATTGCAGCCGCGAATATCTCCGACGCCGATGCGCTGTACCGGTTGACCAACACGGCCAGCGGGCCATTGTATGCGACCCGCGCGACAGGATCAGGGTCATCCAGCCTGCTGATGCGCCCGTTGGAATTCCGAAGCTGAACCACCGGGCCGTTATCTATAAATAATCCGGACAATGCCGTGGCCTCGGTTAGGTGACCGCCGCCGTTGTCGCGGAGGTCTATCACCAACCCGTCGATTCCCTTCTCCTCAAGTTCGGCGATCAGCCGCTTCACGTCCTTGGTGGTGCTCGTGTAGTCCTTGTCACCGTTACTGAGCGCCCGGTAGTCCCGGTAGAAACTCGGTACCTCGATGACCCCGATAGACCACTCGCGTCCTTCCCTCGGGATCGTGACAATCTTGCTCTTCGCAGCCTGTTCCTCCAGTTTTACCTGGTTCCTGGTCAGCGTCAGGAGCTTGAGTTCCGTTCCCGGCAATGCGCCAGCGGGCATGATTTGCAGCTTGACTACGGTATTGGCGGGTCCGCGGATCAGTTGGACGACGTCATCCAGTCGCCAGCCGATGACGTCGATAAGCTCACCATCTTCACCCTGAGCGACGCCGGTAATCCGGTCCTTGGGCTGAAGTTTCCCGTCGATAGCCGCCGGACCACCGGGAATGATGTTGATTACCTGCACGTAGTCATCATCGAGTTGCAGTGACGCACCGATCCCGAAATACGACAGGCTCATCTGAATCCTGTATTCCTCGGAATTGCGCGGGGACAGGTAGCTGGAATGCGGATCAAGCGTGTGCGCAAACGCATTCATGAAGGTTTCGAATACGTCATCGCTGTTCAGTTGATCCATGCGCTTCAGGAAACGCTGGTAACGTTTTCTGAGGACTTCCTGCGATTCAACCCAGTCCTGCTCTGTCAAGGCAAGGCTCAATGCGTCGTTCTTCACCCGAAGGCGCCAGATCTCGTCCAGCTCGGCGGTGTCCTTCGCCCAGGGTGACTTTTCGCGATCGAATTCGAACTGTTCGTCGATTGTGAAATCAGGCTCGATTTCGATCTGGGCCAATGCAAACTCCAGTCGTTCGCGTACGCGTGTGCGATACACTTCAAACATTTCGAAGACAGGATCGAGCGGCTCGGCACGTACCATTTCGTCGATCCGGAACCGGAATTGATCGAAAGCCTCGATGTCGCTGGCCAGGAAATACATGCGGTTGCTGTCAAGGGCCTCGATGTATCGATCGAGGACTTTTGACGACAGCGCGTCGTCCACGGCGGCATGCTGATAATGGGATTTCTGAATGAACTCGGTAACGAGCTGGCCGATTTTTTCGTGTCGCGCCTCGGGCAACAGTTCGGAATCGCCTGCGAGCGGCTGGTTGGCGCTGGCGGGGATCAGATAAATGGCCAGCAGCAGTCCGGTCAGCATCCTGCTCTTGATCATGCCCTGGGGTCGTTTCAAAGTAATCTCCATGTGTGTCAAAGCTTCTGGGACCGTCCCGCTTCAGCTAGGCTAGTTGTCCGTTGCCTGCCGATCAAGTGTGAAATTGGCAAATTGCCGCAAAAAGCGGCTGGCGTAACCCTCTGCCTGCAGAACGAACCATGGGTCCTTTGACCGTTATCAACGGGATTCTGCTTGGATCCTGCGTTTCCATAGCCTTCAGCCTGGCTGCCGTACTGCTCATGTTCCTCGTGGTCGGTAAGGATGACCCGCAACTGGCCCACGAATTCCCGAAGCTGGTGGGCAGCCTGCTGATATTCCTGTGTATGACCGCCATTTCCGGCACGAGTTTCTACCTGCTGATCCGGCGGCACAGGGCCAGGTGGATTGCCCAGTCGCTGCTCTGGGTAGGCGTGCTCGCCACCGGTTGCTACTACTGGCCTTGAGCGGGCCAGCGGTTTGCGCCCGAATCGGCTTATGTCAATGCATTCAGCGCGACCGGCGAACGTCTTATAGCAGGCGAAACGGCGGCGTACGGGCGCCCTTGTTCGTGGCCCGTTTACGGCGGCGGCGCATCCGGGACTGCAGCTCCTTGCGTCGGCTTTCAAGCCATTTGTCCCGGGTCAGGTCGCTGCTCTTTGCCTTGACCCCGCGGTTGGGCTTGTGGGTTGCCCTGAAATTGCAGAAGTCACGATAGGCTTCGATCTCGTGACGCAACTCCCGGACGACCAGCTCGATCATTATCGCGTCATCGAGGAAGCCAAGACCCGGAATGTGATCCGGTATGAGGTCCTCGGGGTCGCAGAAATAAGCCAGCGCATTGAGTACCCGGCCGGCATCCTGTTCCGGCAGTCGCCATTCATGGTCGACGAGTATGTCGATCAGCAACTCGAGTGAATTCAAGCGCTCGCGCACGAACTGGGGAACAGACCTCTGCCCGACGTTGGCCAGCAGTTGCCTTGCGCCCGCAACTATGTCCTCCGGCGACTTGCGC
>DATICC010000357.1:0-15898 GCA_035457045.1 Woeseiaceae bacterium
CCCTGAATGAAGGTGGTGGCGGTGCCATGAAAGACGGTGTACGCATTTCCAATGGCGTGCAGGCCAGCGAAAAGGTGTACCAGAGTTTCAGGCTGGTCGTGACCAATCCGGGAGGACACAGCTCCCTGCCGGTTCGGGACAACGCGATCTACCGTCTTGCCGATGCACTCGGCCGCGTGCGCGACTATGACTTCCCGGTAGTGCTGAACGAAATTACCACGGCATTCTTCGAAAGATCGGCGACGCTGCAGACGGGTGAACTTGCAAGTGCAATGCTCGGTGTCCTGCAGACACCGCCGGATCCTGCCGCAATCGCATTCCTGTCGCGCACCCCGTTCTATAATTCGCGTTTACGCACCACCTGTGTGGCAACAATGCTGGACGGCGGACATGCGGAGAACGCGCTGCCGCAACGTGCCCAGGCTACCGTCAACTGCCGCGTGTTGCCGGGAGAATCGATCGACAGTGTTCACAAGACGCTCGAAACGGTCATCGGCGACAACCAGGTGGTAATCAGCCGGATCAACAACGCGAATCCGTCGCAACCGTCGCCCCTGACCGCCGAGGTCCTCGGCCCCATCGAGGAAATTACAGAGGCCATGTGGCCGGGGGTCCCGGTGATTCCGATGATGAGCACCGGAGCCACGGACGGACTGTACCTGCGCAACGCCGGCATACCGGTGTACGGCGTATCCGGCCTGTTCGGCGAAATCGAGGATAATCGGTCACACGGTCGGGATGAGCGTATCCGCTCCGATGTGTTCTTCGAGGGCCAGGAATTCCTCTACCGGTTGACCAGGGCATTGTCGCAATCAGACACCCAATAGGATTCGGACATGAACAGGATCATCGGCTTTGCTTTCTTCCTGCTGCTGCTCGCGGCAGTTGCTTTCTTTACGCTGCAACATATGAAGCCGATAGCCGACAGCAACGCCGGTACTGCACTTGCAGGAACCGACTGGCGGCCCGTGTCTATCGGAGACCTGATCGTGCCGGGTGACTCGAGACTGCATCTGCGCTTCGAGGTGGACGGCAAGCTGAATGGAAACGGCGGGTGCAACAGCTTTTTCGGCACTTACACTTTCGACGGGTCCGGCATAGATATCGGCTCGATCGGTGCGACGCGCATGGCCTGTCCCGAGCCGCAGATGGAACTCGAAGCGAAATTCCTGCTGGCTCTCGAGAATGCCGAAATATTCGAAATCCGCGCCAATCACCTGCTGCTGTCGGATGGCGAGGGCGTAGAACTTGCAGTCTTCAAGCATGAAAAACGCCGGTGATCGCCATCACCGGCGTTTTCTGTCGCACACCTTTCAGCCGAAGTGCCGTTTGGTCAGCGCGGCATTGTCCACTTTCAACACGGCCTCGTCGACCAGCTCCCTGTAGCAATCCTGATTGGCTCGAAGCGCCTTGAGCGATCCCGCCTCACGCAACGTCGACGACCCGCAGGCACCGGCCGCTGCCGCCCGGATGCGCTGATACAGGCGCTCGACCCCCGCTTGCCGGTCAAGATCCAGATCGCCGTAGGACACGCGCATCTGCACCTCTTCGACGGCCAGCCTCGGTGTGGCGGCGATAGCAAATGCCGGCAAGCACAGTCCAAGCAATGCCAGCAGCCCGATACGTTTGCCGTTCCTGACTAACACTTTCATTTGGTAACCTCTCCATATTCAGATGCCAATGGCAACCTTACCCGGTGGTTGCTTGTCACGTGGCGTCGACGTCCCTGTACTTGTCGTTTTCGTTCGATCAGTACGTATTGGATGCGGCGAGTGATGTTTTGGTTGCAATGGCGTCAGGCATGTCCTCGGAAAAGATCCATGGAACCGGCTCGAACATGGCGAGTCAAACCATGCCGGTCGGCGCATCCGGTTTGCCGGATTTGCGCACCACGATAGAATCGCACGCCGGCAACCCTGCATGGAACTGAATGATGATTACACACAGCTATCTCCGCTCAAGCTGGCATACCGCAGCGATAACGCTCGTGGCTGCGGCTTTCGCGTCATCGCATGCCGCGGCACAGCGGGTACCTGCAATGTTCGAACTCGAAGAAGCAGAACGCTCCTTTCCCGCGCTGCTGCAATTTCCCGACGTAGCCGGAAACTTTTCAATCATGATGCTTTGCGCCAGCCAGATCGAGACCTCCGGAAAGATGCAGGACACCTTCTGTGTGATCCGCAACAATGGCGAGGTGCCCTTCGGCGCAGCGATTCAGAAAGCCGCACAGAAAGCCCGGATGACACCGGCAATAATTGACGGCAAGAAGCAAAAGATCTACCTGCAGTTTCGTGTCGAGTTCATAAAGGAAGGCGACACAAAGACCATACACATCTTCCCGAATACTGGAGATGCTGAAAACATCGAGGCATACGGTAACGATTACATCGCCGCTCAGCGTGTGATCGGCAAGGAACCGTGGATGAAGGTGTGTCCCGCGCGAGCCCAGTTCGGCATTACCGCCCGCGCTCATGTGAGCGCCGAAGGCGCGGCGAGCAATGTCAGCCTCCACCACGGCTTCGGCATCGTGCCGACCGGTGCCTGCCAGCAGGAGATAATCCGCACCATCGAAAACAGCCTGTTTACACCGGCCATGTTCGAAGGCCAGCCTGTGCCCTCCGCGTTCGTCGAGCCTTTCGGTAACTGACCCTGCGGTGCGCTCGCCGCATCATCAGGGCACCTCAACCACACGCGGGCCTGCCGAACTCCGGCGGCAGCAATGCCTCGATTCGTTGCATGACATCGAGCCGATGTACCAGGTCGTGTATATAGTCCAGTCTGTCGGTTTCCAGAATCAGTACATCACTGGCGTTGTAACGACCGATCCAGCCCTCGTACAGGCGCTCGAGCCGCTTGAGGTAGGCAAGCGGCACATCCTTTTCGATCGCCCGGCCACGCAGTGAAATACGCTTGCGCAGGGTTCGCATCGAACAGCGCAGGTAAATCATCAGGTCCGGTGGCCTGATCGCATTGAGTATCGACTGGTAAAAGCCCCAATAGGTGCGCCAGTCGCGATCATCCATGTGTTTCATTTCGTGCAGGGCGGTTGCAAATATCTCTGCATCCTCGAAGATCGTCCGATCCAGCACCACGACGCCAGGAGTCTTGTCGAGTTCCTGATGAAGTCGAAACTTGTTGCTCAGGAAATACAGCTGGGAATGAAATGACCAGCGCTGCATGTCGCTGTAGAAGTCGGGGAGATAGGGATTGTTTTCGTTGGGCTCGTAGAACGGTGCAATGCCGTAAGTGCGGCAGAGAAACTCCACCAGTGTCGACTTGCCGGACCCCATGTTGCCTGCAATAGCAATTGACCGCTTCATTCAGACGCGACCCGCTGCCGGCGGCGTGATCCGGCTGCCGGCCTTTCTGTTCAGGGTTTCGCCTCATGTACGACATTGCCGCCAACGACTGTGGTTAACACCGTGACGTCCTTGATCATGTCCGCGTCCATGGTCAGCAGGTTGTCCGAAAGGACCACGAAGTCTGCGAGTTTCCCGACGCTGATGCTGCCCTTGATGTCTTCTTCGAAAGCCGCGTAGGCGGTGTTCAGGGTGTACGCCTGAATGGCTTCCTCGATGGTAATCTTTTCCTGCGGAAACCAGCCGCCCTCTGGCTGACCGGAAAGCGTCTTGCGGGTAACGGCCGCATAAAGGCCCAGCATGGGATTCAGGTAATAGCGCGACGCATTCGTGCCTGGCGAATCGGAGCCGAAGCTGAGTACGGCGCCCGAATCCCATATCCTGCGAAATGCATATGCACCGCGTGAGCGCTCGTGGCCGATACGCTCCTCCATCCAGCGCATGTCGTCCGAGGTGTGGAAAGGCTGCATCTCCGCAACAATTTTCAACTCTCCGGCACGCCTGATATCCCTGTCCGTCATGACCTGCGCGTGCACCAGTCGAAAGCGACGATCCTTGTCACCGTTTTTCGCCACGATGCGCTCGAGCATGTCCAACAGGTAGCCATTCGCTTCATCGCCGATCGCATGCACGCTGAGCTGGATATTGGCCGCATCCGCCTGCAATGCCAGGCGCTCGAGCCGACTTTGCATCTCCTCCGGGTTGTCCGGGCTGCGCTCGAAGGGAAACATGATGTCACGCCAGATTCCGCGGCTGGCGGGATTGTGCGTATACGGTTCGTAAAAGCGAGCGGAACTGTTGCCCATGATGCCGTCGATCCATGCCTTCACCGCGCCGAAACGAATCCACTCGTCCCCGAAACCGATCTGGATGCCGAGGTCCGCCATCGACTGCCATTTATCCAGCGGCGGGCGGTAACGAACGCGCGCTGTCATCTGCCCCGCCTCGCGAAGTTCACGGTAGATATCCACCTGGATCGGCGCCGACGTTACGTCGGAATAGCTGGTTATGCCAACCTCGCGCATTTCCTTCCAGGCTGCCAGCGTTTCCTGTATGCGTTGTGCGCGCGACGGCTCGGGAATCAGGCCCTCGAACAGGGCGCGCACGTTATCGCGAACCAGCACCGTCGACTCCACGGCCCCTGAAACCGGATTGAAGAGTGCACCGGTCGGCTCACCGGAGCGGTCCCTTTCGACTGCGATGCCGTCAGGGTCGGGAATGCCCTCGCGTATCCCCGCTAGCTCGAGGGCTGCGCT
Organism: Woeseiaceae bacterium; assembly: GCA_035457045.1. GTDB lineage: Bacteria > Pseudomonadota > Gammaproteobacteria > Steroidobacterales > Woeseiaceae > JAKEGN01. Next base: position 4,616 of record DATICC010000357.1, read on the forward strand.
GTTTGCCAGGTAAACCTTGCGATCGAAGCGACGTACCAGTACGGGCCGGTCACGGGTTATGGAATCGATCATGCGCTTGTTCGGCAGGAACAGGTTGCCGTACAGGTCGTCCGGGTTGACTTCCCGTCCGGCCTGCGCAACGGCGCCCTCCGCCCAGGTCTCATAGGCGGACCAGTCACCGCCGGTGATCCAGGTACCTGGCGCATATCGCTCGTGCACGTCCCGGATCCTTGCGACGAAAGCACTTTCGGTCGATACGTCAAGCAGATTGAGGCCGTAAAGCAACTGCCCGGTGTTCTCGAAATGCACGTGATTGTCGTTGAATCCGGGCACGACCAGGCGGCCCCCCAGGTCGATGACCCGGGTTGCCGGTCCGATATGCGCTTCGACGCCGGCATCCAGGCCGACGTAGATGATCCTGTCGTCGAGAGCGGCGACGGCTTCGCCCTGCGGCAAGTTGGCATCGACGGTCCAGATGACGCCGTTCCTCAGGACGAGATCGGCATGCTGGGCCAACACCGGGTTCGCGAGCAGCAGGCAGAATATGCCAAGACCTGCCGGCAAGGCATTTCGGCTCATGCGATGGCTCTCCTTCGGGAATTCGCGGTCAATTCAAAGGCATCATGAATTATTTCAGTGGATAGCCTGGTTCGTTCGGCAGTTTGCCATCGACCCGGACGACCCGCACCTGGTCCGTGACCTCGTTCGCACGCATGAACGATATCGAGCCCGGGATCGCAAGCACGAGTTCGAGCGTCATATCCGTACTGAAAACGATCTTCGGGCCGCGAGGCACCTCGGCGCGAAACATCTTGGCGATCCAGTACTGACGGAATTGCGATTCGTCCATCTGGTAGATGCTGTTCAGAACAAACGTTCGTTCGTCCGACTGCGGCGCCCGCACCAGCAGTATGATCCGGGTGCGATCCGGCCAGAATTGCTGATCGGCGAGAAAGATGCTGCGCAGCTCCTCGAGGGACAGGTTCTCCACCTGCGTATCCTTGTGCACGACGATCGCAATGGCGCTTTCGCTTGACGGTTCCTGGGTCGATCCGGGCGTGGAGAAAAGAAGCGCTGCGACAAAGCCCGCAGCGGCCAGCGCCGCTTGTCGTTTGCGAAACCGATTCAGGCAATTCATATGCATGTGCAGCTCACAATTTGGCTAACACAAACGAGACCTGCAGGCGGAAATTGTTCTCGCGCCCGTTGCTATCGAATTCTTCGTTTCGGTATTCGGCCTTCAGTGCTGCGTACGGGTTGAAATCCCAGCGCACGCCGAGTATCGCTCCGTCGTAATCGAGGCCCAGGTCGCCGAGCAGTGGATCGGTATCATCGATCCGGTTTCTTTCATAGCGCGCATACGGCTTCCATTGCCGGTTCGTGCCCGCAAATCGCCACGCAAATTGCGCGTACCACGCCTCGACATCGCCGCTGACGCTGCTGTCCGTGGCGAGTTCATGCGTTGAATTGATGTACTCAACGATGATTTCCGGCGCCTCCTTGGCCCACGCTACATAAGCGGACAGGGTCTGCTCGTCCACCTCCGGCTCGGCCGTCGGCGAGACCACGTCCTGGTAGTAGCCGATGCCTGCTTTGAACCCGTAGATGTTCGTCGGACTGGTATTGAGCTGGAACATCCACGCGTTCTCGCCATTGATATCGCCCGCATCGCCTGCCCTGGCGATGTTGGTGTGCCGCCCATTGCCAAATCCGGCCATGTAGGTGAGACCCAGCTTGTCGACCGGAAGGTTGCCCTCGACGAGTGCACCGACGAAATGGAACGGCACGATCTGCGACCCGAACTTGACCATTTCCGGACGGCTGACCGTGGTCTGCAGCCAGGCCCCGTGATGGAACGCGGAATTCCAGTAGCCTATCGGAGTGTGATACCGGCCGGCGGAGAGCTTCAGCAGATCCGAGAACTCGTATTTGACGATCAGTCGCTCGGCCTCGATCGTATATTCCGAGTCTCGCGCGGTCAGGCTGAACTCGCCGAAGACGCCGAAGGAGTGGCCCAGGGACGCGGACAAATGAGCAACAGCCTGCCCTATCGCGAAGCCGTCCGAGTCACTTCCATCGCGGGAGATGTAGCTGATGTCGCCAAAACCCATGACGTTGAACTCGGGCTCCGACAGGTCGTTGCCGGCCATCTGCATATCGTGCTGAGCCGACGCAGGCTGGGCCGCCAGGCTACACATCAAGATGGCTGTTACTATCCCGGCACGAGCAATTGTTGTCATGATTTTCTTGAATTCGGCAGGACCCGTTGATCGGCAAGCTGCGGAATTTTACCCGGTTTGTCCGTGCTTGGCTAATCGTCCCGGCAAGGCCTTGCTATACTCCGCCATCAGCAGAAACTGACAAGTACGACCCGCAATGCCATCCAAGGTCACTTCCGTCTGGCTCCCCCAGGTGTTGTTCGAATCGGCGCTGATCGTCGTCAGCATCCTGGTTGCCCTCGCCCTCGATGAGTGGCGGCAGAATCGGCAGAACGCGGCCGTCATTCGCCACGCACTTACAAGCTTCCTGAGCGAAGTGCAGCAAAACAAGATTCGTGTCGAGGATGCGACGCCGTTCAACCAGGGCCTGAGATTGGTGATGAACAGGCACTATATTGACGATGATATCGAATCCGTCGACGAGTTCGTCTCTATGGTCGAGACCTACAGTCCTGTCGTCCTGCAATCCACGGCCTGGGAAACCGCACTTGCAACCGGGTCACTGGCGAAAATGGACTATAACCTGGTTGCTGCTTTGTCGCTGACCTACAGCCTGCAGAATCGCTACCAGCTGACGAGCCGTACGGGATTCAGTGAATTGACCAGTCCGCAGAACCTGGCGCAGGACAAGCTCAAGCTTGCCGCTTACAACTCGGTACGCTACCTCGACAACATCACCAGCATGGAAACCGAACTCGGGGTGATCTATGGCGAGGCGACGATCGTCATCCAGGCCGCAATCGATGCCATGGATCAAGGCGTGCCAATGCCTGGCGCGCCACCGGTGGCCGATCTCGAGCACCCCTGACACCCTGCGGTCGAAGCCTTCCAGATGCGCCCGGGCCTGCGTGATACCGCGCCGGCACACACCTCGGCAATATTCAGTCTGTCCAGTCGCAGCCATCACACTGCGGTGAAATACCGTTTTCCTCGAGCACTTCGAATATGAAGCGCCGCCAGGTCTCGTCGGGTTCCCAGACACTGTTCATATCACGCTTGGCGTCCGCGACCGGCACTCGCTCATAGATAACGCGATACAGAAAGCCGAAGGCCGAGGCACGATAGTTGACCTGGCAGTGCAGCAATGTCCGTTTCTGCCGGCCCGTTTGCATCGTTCCGGCAAATGCATGGAAGTCACCGTGAGTCGGGTTCTCCCAGTCGACAGGAATCTGCACGTAATCCATGCCCAGCTTTTTTACGACCTGGTCTTCATCGGCGAAGGCCTTGCCGCTGTTCGTGAACGCGATATAAACGATGCGTTCAAATCCGCTGTCGCGGAGCATCTCGAGTTGCTGCCTCGTGGGCTGGCCCGAACTCGAAAACATCGGTGAGTATTCGCGGTAATTGGAGATATCGGCCAACTCCGAGGCCGCGGCGGCCCGGGCGACCCCGAGTAGCAGCAGGAAGCACGTTATTGCGCTCGACCGGCTTGTCATGGTTTTGTCCTCCAGCGGTTCGGGATCAGCATTCCAAACCACGTCGCGCGATCCGTCAACGAAATTATGCGTATAATGCGTTGCCTGATCCGATATCCGACCAATAACAAAGGGGGATCCGAGATGAATTTCCTGAAATCCATTGCGCCACACGTCCATTGGGGTTTGCGACTCTCGCTCGCGGCAACATTCATCGTTCACGGGCTTGGAAAGTTTCCGCCGGACGGGTTTTCCCAGGCGATGGGTATGCCCCTCGTCGTAGGGTGGCTGGTTGCGCTCGGTGAGGTCGGCGCCGGCCTCGCACTGATTGGCGGTGCGATCCTGTCCAAGGACATTCTGACACGCGTCGGTGGCCTGCTTGTCATTGTCATCATGATTGGTGCCATCTTCCTGGTCCATCTGGAAAAAGGCTTCAATGTCATGAACGGTGGCTACGAATTTCAACTGCTGATGCTGGTGACAGGACTGTATTTCCTGGCGAAGGGCAACGACGTCTGACACGACAGGTCTCGCCGGCAGACGGCCGGTTGCATGCCCGGCCACGCTCCCAAACAGCTCATCCGCGGTATCGGATTCTTCGGTATTGCAATACTCGTACTGAACGCGATGATCGGTGCGGGCATTTTTGCCTTGCCGACCAGTGTCGCGGCAACAGCAGGAAACTCCAGCCCCTGGCTGTTCCTGATCGTCGGCCTGCTGGTGGTTACGGTCGTACTCACGTTCGCGGAGTTGTCCAGCTATTTCCAGAATTCCGGCGGGCCGGTGCTGTACACCAAAGCGGCGTTCGGGCCGCTGGTCGGTTTCAGTACCGGCTGGATGCTGTACGTGAGCCGCATGGCGGCCTTTGCGGCGAACGTCACAGTCGTTCCCATCTATCTCGGCAGCTTCTGGCCCTGGTTCGGCGAGGGTGTCGGACGCGCCGTTCTCATCACGATCATCTGCGGCGGGCTGACGATCGCGAACTACGTCGGTGTCAAGGACGGCATTCGCACGGTTGCCGTATTCACGTTCCTGAAACTGACGCCGATCCTCTTGATGATATTGCTGGGTCTGCCCTACGTGACGCCGGATACCTTCATACCCTCCACTTTTCCGCGCATCGATCAAATGGGCAGCACGACCTTGTTGCTGGTCTATGCATTCGTCGGATTCGAATCCGCCACGATCGTCTCCGGTGAGACCGTCAATCCGCGACGGACCATGCCGCGCGCATTGGTCATGACGGTGCTCGGCACGGCACTTCTGTATTTCCTGATCGTGCTGGTATTCATATCCGTACTTCCGGACGCAAGCGGGCAAGGCGCGACACTGGTTGATGTCGGCAGGAAACTGGCCGGCCCTGCCGGCGCCGTGATCATTACGCTGGCCGCGATATTCTCGGTTACCGGCAACCTCTCGGCGATCATGCTCGCCGTCCCGCGGCTGACATTCTCCCTTGCCGAGGAACGGCTGCTGCCGCATTGGTTTGGCGACGTGCACGCGCGTTATGCGACTCCGGGCAATTCCATCCTGTTCCTCGGTGCGCTGTCCCTCGCGTTCGCACTGTCCGGAACCTTTGCGTTCCTGGCCGCCGCGAGTTCACTGACCCGCCTGATTTCCTATGTCCTGAGTATCGCGGCGCTGCCGACCATCCGCCGCCAGGCCGACGACGAAACCCGCGCACAGGCTTATCGGCTCAGGGGCAACTACGCGATTCCTGTGCTTGCGCTCGTACTTTGCAGCTGGATCGCATTTCAGTCGACCGCCGACGCATGGCTGCTCACCGGGGGATTGCTGGTGCTGGGGCTTTTGTTGTATTCGGTGGCGCACCAGCGAGTTCAGAATTGAATCACCTGCAGGCACAGCATCTGGAGCCCGCACGGTATTTGCATTAGAGTTCACCGCCAAACAATCTGGATGCTGACGTACAACAGCCCAAACGGGGACTTACCATGAATCGCAGACAGTTCTTTCGCAGTTCCATTGCAGCAGCGGTTGCTTCATCCGTCTCGTCGGCGGCCTACGCATCGTGGCTGCAATCCCTGACCGAAGTCAGCGCCGCCGTCAGTGCGGTCACCGGCAGTGGTGCACAGACGACACTGGAGAAAGCGGCGGTCCAGGAACTCGGCGACAGTCTGCGCGGGCGGCTGCTGCTCGCCGGGAACGAGGGTTACGACACAGCACGGCGCGTACTGAATGCATCGATAGACAAGTACCCTTCCCTGATCGTGCAACCGACCGGTGCGGCGGACGTACAAAACGCCGTCACCTTTGCCCGTGAACGCAATCTCCTGCTGGCCGTGAAGTGCGGCGGGCACAGTTTCTCCGGCAAATCGACCTGCGACGGCGGGATGATGATCGACCTGTCCAGCCTTCGCAGTGCCCGCATCGAGCCGGCAAGCCGGACTGCCTACATTGGGGGCGGCAGCCTGCTGGGCGAGCTCGACCACGAATCGATGGCGCAGGGCCTGGTCACGACGGCCGGTACGGTGTCGCACACCGGCGTCGGTGGCTTGACGCTCGGTGGCGGCTTTGGACGCCTCGCACGACGTTTTGGTCTCGCCCTCGATAACGTCAAAGCGGTCGATATCGTGACGGCCGACGGTCAGTTGCGCCACGCGAGCGCCATGGAGAACCCGGACCTGTACTGGGCCGTGAGAGGCGGCGGCGGCAATTTCGGTGTCGTGACCTCGTTCGAGTTCGGGCTTCACCCGATGCAGCGCCAGGTGATTGGCGGCGAGGTGATCTACCCGCTGGCGAGGACGCGCGAGTTGCTGAAATTCTATGCTGATTTCAGCATGAGCGCACCCGAAGAGCTGTACGCCGACTTTGTGATCAACGCACCGCCCGGCGGTCCGGACACTGCCGTGGCACTGATTCATGTGTGCTACTCCGGCGATCCCGCCAAAGCCGAGGAGGTACTTGCACCATTGAAACAATTCGGCACGCCGATCGCCGACACCATCAAACCGGTCGACTACGTCGCCATACAGAGAAGCTTCGATAATTCGGACCCGAGGAAATCGGGCGAGTACCTGAAATCAGGGTTCCTTCGCGACATACCGGACCGGTTGATCGACGATATCGTCAATGGTTTCGAAACGGACCCGGTCCGCGGCACCGTCGTCTTCTTTCAGCATGCAGGTGGCGCGATCACCCGGGTGCCGGCGGATGCAACCGCGTTTCCCCATCGCTACGCTGAAAACAGCGTATTTGCGGCGGTCAACTGGCCCCTCGATGCCGGTCCGGACGACGCGGTAGGCTATCTCAGGAAGTACTGGGCGACGCTCGAGCCGCATACGCGGGGCTACTACACCAACGAAACCGCGGATGAGAGCCACGAAGTCCGGGACGCCAACTACCAGGGCAACCTGGCGCGCCTGGTCAGGATCAAGAATCAGTTCGACCCGACCAACCTGTTCCGGCTTAACGCCAACATACGCCCGACGGTCTGAGCGGCCGCAACCGGCACGTTCCGGGTCAAGCGGGTGCTTTGCGCGCCCGCCGACCCGTGCTGCTCATTCGCCGGATGCATCCTGCAGTGCTTTGAGCCGCGCCGCCTCGAACTCGTCGCCGGGATTCCAGGCAGGCATCTGGTCGGCGTTGGCAATGGCCAGGCCGGTCCAGTATCCGAGCAAGGCGTCCGAGACCATGCCGTCGAAGTTCCAGTTCTCGTCGTACTCGTCTGACGGCTGGTGATAATTGACGTCCGTGTAGTGATTCTGCTGCTGCCGTCCCCAATCGGCTGGTCGATCAACGAATTCCGTGCCGGTATCGAGGTACATGGCCGGCACACCGATCTTCGCAAAGCTGAACTGGTCCGAACGGTAGAAGTAACCCCGGTCGGCAAACTGGTCCGGCTTGACGACGCGCCCCTGCTCGGCAGCAATGGCCGTGACAATGGCATCGATCGACGATTTACCGAGACCGACAAAGGTTACGTCGTGCGTATGGCCCCAGATGTTGCCGCCATCGTAATTCAGATTGGCGGCAATCTTTCCAGGCGCGAAAGTCGGTTTATCCGCATAGTATTTCGAACCCAGCAATCCCTGCTCTTCCGCACCGACGAGTGCGATCAGTATTGACCGGCGCGGCGGCTCCGGCAGTGCCTTGATCGCCTTGGCAATCGCCAGGACCTGCGCAACACCGGAAGCATTGTCCATCGCACCGTTGTAAATCGCGTCGCCTTCGGCATTCGGTGTACCGATGCCCAGGTGATCGTGGTGTGCGGTGTAGATCACGGCCTGGTCGGCCAATTCCGGATCGCTGCCTTTGATCAATCCCAGCACATTGGCTGACTGCGCTCGCTTCAGGCTGACATTCATTGAAATCGAGGTCGTAATGCCGAGCGGCACCGGTTTGAAATCGCGGTTGTCCGCTGCTTCGCGCAGCTTGTCGAGATCCTGTCCCGCGAGTGCAACCAGTTCCCTTACGGCTTCCTCCGTCGCCCACGCCTCGATCGGGCTGCGCGGCTCGTCGCCCGCCGGCAATTCGAATTGCTCACCGGTCCAGGAAGTCTGCACGACCTGAAACGGGTAACCCGCGGACGGCACCGTGTGAATGATGATCGCGCCGACGGCTCCCTGTCGTGCCGCGCTTTCGTACTTGTAGTCCCAGCGTCCATACCACAACCGCGTCTCCCCGCCGAAAAGACTGGGGTCCCAGTCGGGATCGTTGTTCATGATCAACAGGACCTTGCCTTTCAGGTCCTGGCCCTTGAAGTCGTCCCACTGGTACTCCGGTGCCTGGATGCCATAGCCGACGAAGACAAGTTCCGCATCGCTGATTTCCGCTTTCTCGGCCTGAATGCCGCTGCCGACTATGAACTGGTCCCACTGCTTCAACGTTACCGAGGCATCACCCCTGGTAAACGTCCACGTTGGCGGCTGCTCGGCGGTGACGCCGACGAGTTCAAACGGTTGCTGCCAGCTGCCGTCGGCAGCTCCCGGTTCGAGGCCGAGCTTGTCCATTTCATCTGCCAGGTACTTCCTGGCCAGCTCGTCTCCGCGGCTCGACGGTCCGCGTCCCTCGTACCGATCGTCGGACAATTCCTTGACGTAGGCGCGCATCAGGTCCGCGGTGATCTGTTTTGCCGCTTCATCCGCGGCCACGTTCGCGCCGGCGGCGGCACCCGAGTCGGCTGGCTGCTCGTCAAGCTGCCCGCCCCGGTCACAGGAGCTCAAAAATACCGCAAGAATGATCTGTAAATAAATGAAACTATTAATTTTTTTCATAAGAATTGTGGGTTTTTCATCGCTGCGAATTGAAGGCCGGTCACTGTACCACAGGGCGCCCGCGCCTTGCCCCCGCGGCCGATAACGGGCGCTACCAGAATGCTTCGGCGAGGAAGGACTGCAGAGCGCGTGTGGAGCGTTCGTTGGCCAGGGCATTGAACATCAGGCCATGGGCCGGGTCGGCCGCGGCCGGATTGGTGAATGCGTGCAGCGTCTTGCCGTAGGCATGAACCTGCCAGTCGGCGCCCATCGAACTCAGCTCCTGCCCGAGGCGAACCACCTTTTCCGGTGGTGCCATGGGATCGTCCCAGCCGTGCAGCACCAGCACCATGCCCTCGAACCGTCTGCCGGCCGTGTTCCCGGGTGGGTCCAGCAAGCCGTGAAAGCTGGCGACAGCACGCAGGTCCGCACCGCTACGCGCCAGGTCCAGTACGCACAGGCCGCCGAAACAAAATCCTGTCGCGGCGACCCGCGACGGATCGACCTCGGGCAGCCTGCGGATCTCGGCCAGCGCAAGCTTCATGCGCTGCTGCAGCTTTGCCCGGTCCTGCATGAACGGCTGCATCAGGCGCTGATTTTCCTCATTGTTGCGTCCGAGGATGCCCTTGCCGTAAAGATCCAGGGCGAAGCCGATGTAACCAAGTCGCGCCATGGCTTCTGCCCTGCCATTTTCGAAGTCGCTGCGGCCGCGCCAGGCATGTGACACGAGGACTCCTGGTCGCGGTTCGGCACGGTCGTCGTCCCAGTAGACACGCGCTTCAAACAGCGCATCGCCGTCGCGGTAGGCATGCGCTCGCCAACGGATATTCATAACGGGATTCTCCACCTGCTGCGTCCAGGTGGCATTGTAACGGACAGCCGGTGGCGTCGTTTACAGGGCGGAGGCCGTCGCCATTCAGCGGCCGATGGGGAATTTCTGCAGCCAGTCCTCGGCCTGTTTCTGCGCCTCGGCGATATCGGACCTGGACATCAGTTTTGCCGACGACAGACGATTGCCACGGCTTTCATGATTGCCGAGTTGCTCGGCGATGTAAAACCACTTGTACGCCTGGATCCAGTCGAATACGGCGCCTTCGCCGGAAAAATACATGGTGCCGAGATTGTTTTGTGCAAACGCGTTGCCCTGGTTGGCGGCAAGCAGGTACCAGCGCATGGCTTCGGCATTGTCTTCGGCGACGCCATCACCCAGGTCGTACATGTGACCGAGCCGGAATTGCGCACCGGAATGGCCCTGGTCGGCACTCAGGCGAAACCAGTGGATGGCGGTCTTGACATCAAGTTCCGCGCCGTCGCCGCTCGCATACATCAGGCCGAGGTTGAACTGTGCTTCCTCGTCGGCCAGCTCCGCCGCTGCACGGTACCAGCGGGCCGCCTCGCGCTTGTTGGCCGCCACGCCATCGCCGAAGTGATAAATGGTAGCGATGTTGAATTGCGCCGACACATCGCCCTCTTCGGCCGGTGCGCGGTACCAGCGCAATGCCAGCAGCTTGTCGGCCGGCCGGCCGAGGCCCTGGTCGTAGATCAGCGCAACGTTGTACATGGCATTCAGGTCACCGGCCTCTGCCATCGGCAACCACACGGCCATCGCCGTATCGTAATCGCCGCGCTGGAATGCCTCGATGCCCTTGAGAAAATCTCCGGCGTGAGCGACTGGCATCGCGGCCAGGGTGGCCGCGACCAGCAGAATTGCCCTGTAAGTGCCGGCGGTAATCACTTCGCCAGAGTATGTCCGGCGCGCGTTTTGGACTATGAACCAGCACTCAAACCGCCGAAAGCATACACTTGGCCGCGGGCGCGGATTATGTCCAAAGAATGCCGGGCGCGTCTGCAATGAGGTGATCTCCATGAAAAACGCATATTCGTTCCTGCTGGCAGGCCTGCTTCTTGTGTGCCTGTCGTCCTGCAGTTCGTTCTGGGCCGGCTATGGGGGCGAAACCCGGCAGGGTGTATCGAGCAGCCTGGTCGACTACCTCTATCCCGACGGGGAGGAACCGCCGAAACCGGAAGACAGCATCCCGCAGCTTCGGGTACCGATGCGCGTAGGGCTTGCCTTCGTTCCGAGCTACCAGGCCAGTGATTCACCGGGCCTGAGCGAGGCGGACAAGATCGCACTGCTCGAGAAGGTCCGCGGCGTATTCATCGACCAGGATTTCATCGCCGATATTGTTGTCATCCCGGACACCTATTTGCGCAGCAGTCGCGGCTTCCAGGGGCTCGAACAGGTCTCGCGCCTGTACCAGCTCTCAGTGATCGCGCTCGTTTCCTAAGACCAGGTGGCGAGCAGCAGCGACACCAGTGCCGCGTTCCTGTACTGGACTATCGTCGGGGCGTACACCATCGAAGGTACGAAGAACGAAGTCCGAACCTTCGTTGACACTGCCATCTTCGATATTCCGTCACGCCGCCTGCTGTTTC
>DATICC010000358.1:0-3281 GCA_035457045.1 Woeseiaceae bacterium
GGTTCTTCGTGTTGGCCATAGACGACGTCGAGCGGTCCGTCGCGGCGGCGAAGACGGTGCGTCGTTACTTCCCACAGCTGCCAATACTTGCCCGCGCCCGCAATCGCCATCATGCCCACCTGCTCATGGACCTGGGGATAACGATGATTTTCCGCGACACCTTCCATGCCGGGCTGGAGCTATCGCGCAACCTGCTGCAGGAGCTCGGTATCGAGGAAAGAGAGGCACAGACTACCTGCGATACCTTTGCGTTCCATGATCATGAGTTGCTGAAACGGCAGCACGCCATCCGCCACGACGAGAAGATCCTCATCCAGTCGGCCCGCGAGGCTGCCGCGGAGCTTGAGACGTTGCTGCAGGCGGACCGCAAGCGCACGGGGGACAGCTGATGCTTGCCCTGTCCAATGCCACGGAACCGACGAACGGTCGGCAGGCCCGGACCGGCGGTTTTCGCCCGACGAGCGGCACGTTCGCCCCGATGAATAGCGGAGTTTTCGCGTCTCTCCCGGGTCACAATGACTGTCGTCAGGATCGTGACATCAGGAACGGGAAAATGGATTCACACAAGGACAAACAGCTCGCTCGCGCGGACGAATTGCCGACACAGACGGATTCCGCTTTGCACGACAACGTGCGAATCACACGCTCGAAGCTGGTATTTGACGAACTTTCGATCGTCGATGACGATCGTGGCAGCGACCCGTACAACAGCACCGGCGCACACTGCATACTCAAGGCCAGGGACATTGCCGATAACTGATACGACGACGTCAGTCGACGTTGTTTCGGGTCAGGAACATTGCTTTGTCGAGTACGACGAAGAAGTCCTGGTAGACTTCTGCCTGCGTAATGCTCGTCTCACCGACGCGGGCATTGGCGCGCACCGACACCCGGTTATCCGCCTTCGGCGCAACGCTCACCGTCATGCGCATGTCTGACACCAGCATGCGGGTACCCGTGACGATGCCAAGGCCGAGATCCGCCTGGTCGATCGTGAAACCGAGATCCTGCAATGTGGCGATGACTGCACGCATCGTCATGGGTTTGTCGAGGGCATCGTATTCGCGGGTCTGGACGCTGCGAATTTCGAGTGGTGCCGACGCGCCCGCAACGTCATACTGGGTAGCGGCACAACCTCCCAGGCTCATGCATAACACACAGGCCGCCATCAGTTTTGCGTTACGCATTGTCGTTTACCTCTATGAACAATGATTTGGACAGCCGCTCGAATATGGCCTGGTAAGCTTCCGGGTCATCAATTGCACTACGCGAAGTTACCTGCGCCATCTTGTCGTAGGTAATCTGCTGGATTGTTATTCGCGTTACGAAATCGCCTTGCACAGCGAGGCTTGGAAGCACCACGGTCGTTATCGTTATGACATGCTTGTCGGCGGCAAACTGGCTTCCTCCGCAACCACACAGTAGGTCGAAGATGAATCGCGTCGTCTTCTCGCTGGTCGAATCGGCATCCGATACCTTGGATGCAGAAATGATTCCCAGTGGAGAGTCGATCTGGTCGATGTTGTACTCCATGTCCTGCAAGGCGGCCGCCGTCGCTGCAAGAATTTCAGTTTCGGACGCGGCGGCGAAAGTGCGCGTCTGCATGGCACGGATTTCGAGCGTGCTCTCGGACAGCCGCAGCAGGTTCGGATCCGGTTGCGTGGCACACCCCGCCAACGCCAGGACTGCAGTCAGCAGCACGGCATACAGGCGGGTCCTTATGTAGTTCTGGTTATGCGCGTTCATCAGAAGCTCGATGTGTGATAGGAAAAGTCGCGTACGCGCTGTGCTTCGTCGAAGCGAATGATGACGGTCAGAGTCCTCTGGGATGTCGATCTCGCACCACCACTTACTGAACCGACACCACCAACACCGCCGCCGACGCTGCCGGAGCCGCCGAAGATGAGTCCGACCAGGCTGCCGCTGCTGCGTGATTCGACGACCTCGGTCGAAATCTTGTCGTAGATCCAGCTTTCGCGGCGTTCGCCATCCGATGTAACGATGTTGGGCGAGCCGAGCACTCCCGCGACTTCCGCGGCGCCCATGCCGATGCGAATTTCCTTTTGCACGGTGCCAACGCTTACCCGGTCTGTCTCTTCGCTCCCGCGCACGTCGGCGAGGTGATGTGTGGCGCTGCAGCCGCCCGTCAGGAAGGTCGCGCAAAGAACGGTTGCGATGATTTTGCTGTTGCTCATGGTCCGGTACTCCACTTGTTACGAATCAGTGGGGCGGACGATAGGGCGGGGTGGTGGCGGGGGTCCTTAGGACTTGCGCAGGCTTTCCGGATTTTGTCGTGAGGGATTTCTGATGAGGTAAGCTATTGATTCATCTTGAGAATTACTTTGCCGCGGGCACGGCGACCGGTAATCGAGGCGAACGCGGCGCGGAAATCGTCAAGAGCGTAGGCCTCGGTAACGCGCGGCCTCACTTTGCCGTCCGCGATCAGCGCGGCCAGCTCCTGCAGGTTTTGCATTTCCGCGCGCGGGTTTTTCGCCGCCCAGGTACCCCACCAGACACCGATGATGCTGGCTTCCTTCAGCAGTGCGATGTTGGCCGGGAACGCGGGAATATCGCCGCAGGCGAAGCCCACGACGAGGTAACGGCCGTGCCAGGCCAGCGAGCGATACGCTTCCAGCGCGAGATCACCGCCGACCGGGTCGTACACGACGTCCGCGCCGTTTCCGCCGGTCAACTCCTTCATCGCTTCGCGCAGCGACACGTTGCTGTAGTTGATGGTCGCATCCGCGCCGGCCTCGCTTGCGAACGCCAGTTTCCGGTCGTTGCTGGCGGCGGCGATGACGCGTGCGCCCATTGCTTTTGCAATCTCCACAGCGGTGATGCCGACACCTCCGGCAGCCCCGAGCACCAGCACCGTTTCACCGGCAGAGAGTTTGGCACTTTGTTTCAGCGCGTGGTAACTCGTTCCGTAGGTGACGCTGAAGCCGGCACCTTGCTCGAAGTCGAGCCCGGGCGGCAACGCCATCACCCTGGATTGGTCGGCGGCGCATTTTTCGGCGAAGGCACCGCCCTGCGAGGTGAAGATGACCCTGTCGCCGACCGCGAATCGACCGACGTTTGCACCAACCGCGGACACGACGCCAGCCGCTTCGTTGCCCGGGATAAAAGGCGGCTCCGTCCTGACCTGGTACTTGCCAGCGATGATCAGTACGTCCGGGAAATTGATGCCGGCTGCCGCGACGTCGACCACCACCTGGCCCTCTGCCGGAACCGGATCGTCTCGCTGTTCGATAACGAGACTCTCCGGCGGGCCGTAGGCATTG